>JALOMF010000497.1 GCA_025455635.1 Saprospiraceae bacterium
TCATTTCCAACAGCAAGAAAAACAGCGCCAACCAGACGAACCTGTAAAACTCCTCGCTGTAACGCTTCACGCTCGTCACTTCCACCGCTGTTTTCTCTAGCCTATCTATCTCGTCGTAAATCTTTTCCAAGCTGCGGGCCGTCGTCGCACGGAAGTACTTGCCGCCCGTCATGCCTGAAATCTGCGTCAGCAACTCCTCGTCAATCTCCACCTTGGCCATGCCCATCACAAAGCTGCCATCGCTGCGGCGGCTGATGGGCGACACGGCTGTGCCCTCCTGCCCTACCCCGATGGTGTAAACCTTCACCCCAAACTCCTTCGCAATCTCGGCAGCAGTGAGCGGCTTCACGTACCCGGCATTGTTCACGCCGTCGGTCAGCAAGATGACCACCTTGCTCTTGCCGGGGCTGTCCTTGATGCGGTTCACCGCCGTGGCCAAGCCCATGCCGATGGCCGTGCCATCCTCCAGCACCCCACAGCGCAGGCCCTCAATAAAATCGGTCAGCACCCGGTGGTCGGTAGTGAGCGGGCACTGTGTGAACGCCTCGCCGGAGAACACCGCCAGCCCGATGCGGTCGTGCTGCCGCTTGCCCACGAACTCGGCGGCCACCCGCTTGCATACCTCCAAGCGGTCGGGCCGGAAGTCCTGGGCCAACATGCTGCTCGACAGGTCTATCGCCAAAAAAATATCAATGCCCTCGGCCTTGATGCTTTCCTCCTTCAACGCCAACTGAGGCCGGGCCAGCGCCACTACTAGCGCCACAAAGGCCAAACCCCGGAGCAAGGGCAGGAACTTCCGAAAATCAATCCTCCAAGCGCGCAGCCCTTCTACCGCAGCCAAGGTGGGCATCTTCACGGTGGGTTCTTGGGCGGCGCCTCGTTTGCGAAGCCAAACCAACAGCGGCAAAGCCAACAGCAGCAGGAAGAACCAAGGATGTTGGAAACTGAAATTACTGAGCATCTGCTGGCGGTATTGTGCCGGGCGAAGCTGCGGCGGGTTTCGTTTCTAGTATGAACGCTCGTGCAGTGGCCATCGCCTGCTCATGGAACTCAGCAGTGGGCATGGCTTTGGCGAATTTCACGAGGTCGGCGGTTTGCAGCACGTCGCCCAGTTTTTGCGACAGCGAGACATCAAAATCCCCCTTGCGGAGTTGTTGCAGTATCTCGTCCGTCGTCTGTTCGAGTGCCTGGATGCCGTAGCGGTTTTCGAGATACTCCCGCACAATGAAGGTCAGGCTGCTATGGTACCCCTTGACCTCCCCCCGTTGCCAAAGTTCCTGCCTCTCAAGCTCATCCAGTTGGCGGAGGGCCAGCTCATGCGGCAACAGTGGGGCGCTTGGCGGCGGCGGTGGCGGCGGCAGCTTCTTTCGCTTGCGCAAATAGCGAACTACTGCAAGGAGCATCACCAGCGCTGCTACACCTATTATATACCATATATAATCTTCCAGCTTGATGGGTTCTTCGATGATGGGCTTGATGTCAACCAGCGCCGTGTCCAATTTGGGCAGGTCAACTTGGATGGGAATGTCAAGGGTAAAAAATGTATCGGTTCGCATGCCCAGCTTGTAGGCGATGGGCAGTGGCGGCATCCGGTGCAGGCCAGAGTCCCAAGCGATGAACAATAGGTTCTTCTGCAAGCGCAGCTTGTCGCCCGTGGTGCCGACCGTGTCCCAGCGGCTCTCGTTCAGTATCTCGAAGGTCGAGTCCGCCGACACCACAGAAAGGTCGAGCGGCTCCAGCACGGCATCTTTGTCGGCGCTCAGTTCGATGCGAAGCCGCATCTGGTCGCCGATGAGCATGTGGGTACTGTCCACGATGGCCTTGCCAGTGACTTGCGCAGCCATTTTTACCCCAAAAAACAGGAACAAAATAAAGAGTAACCTATGCATCGTTGATTGACATTCCCGAAACCGGGCAAGTTTTCCGAAGTTAGCCGCTGGTTTTGAAGGATTGAAGGATTGAAGGTGCTCGTGATTCAATCCTTCAATCCCCCAATCCTCCAATCCTTTCAAAACCGGGCGTCAAAATTACGCACTCCCAGCAACTTTCGATGAAATCACTTTGGCACAAGCCTGTTTTTCGTGAAAATGCCCTCGTGGCGGCCCTGTTCCTCGGGCTGGCCCACTTGCTGTACTACCGCACGGCGCAGGCTGGCTTCGTCACCGACTTCACGGGGCTGTTGCACCGCATGGATGGGGCCAGGTTCAGCGGCGTTTGGGACTGCTTCGGCTTCCCGGCCCTGCACCAAGTCACCAATTTTTTCCTGTTTTTCTTCGTAAAATGGTTCGGAACGGGCGGCCTCGGCTGGTACATGGTCTTCACCTCGCTGCACATGGCCAATGGCTTGCTTGGCTTCGTTTTGGCAAAAAAAATCTTTGGGCAAAGCGGTCACGAGCAGCCATTTTGGCCAGCGCTGATGGCCAGTTTGCTCTTCCTGGTGCTTCCCTACCAAGTCGAGGCGGTGGTGTGGCGGGTCTGCTTCAACTTCCTTTTTTGCAGCCTCAACATGCTGGCTTCGCTGTTTTTTTTGTTGAAATATTTGGAGGGGGAAAAACGGTGGCACCTGCTTTGGTCGCACGGGCTTTTCGTGGTGGCGCTGTTCACCTTCGAGCTGGCGGTGGCGCTGCCGTTCATGGCGCTCGCAGTTGCTTTTTTTTATGGTAAAAAGCTGAATATCAAGCAATTGGCACTGCCCTACGCCATCCTGCTCGCCGCCTATTTCCTGCTCAACAAGCTCGTGCTCGGCGGCTGGGCTGGGCACTACGGCGAGGGCGTCCACCTCAACGCCGACCTGCGCCTCATCGCCTCCAACTGCCTGAAGTATTTCACCAAATACCTGCTCGGGTGGCGGGAGTGGCCGCACGGCGAAAAGGAAGCGCTGGTGCTTTTCCTCGAAAAACCGATGGTGGCGTGGGCCGGGCTTGCCTTTGGCTTGGCGGGTTTTGCAGCTTTGGTTTTATACAAAAAAACAGGAGCAAAACTGCGCTTAGTGGGCATGAGTTGGCTGCTGTTTTTCCTCGCAATCGCCCCTGTTTCCAACCTCTACGTGGCCTACGTGCTGCACGGCGAAAACGACCGCTACGGCTACCTCGCTTCGCTGTTTTTCTGCATCGGGCTGGTCGGTGTTTTTGATTTTTTTCCTCGTTTGCTTCGCAATGGGCTGTTCACAGCTTGGTTGCTGGCCGCCGTCTTTTTTCAACAAAAAATGGCGGCCTACTGGCAGCAGGGCGCCCAAATCGTGAACGGACTGCTACATGATTTCCGCTGGCAGGACGCCCCGGAGGTGTACGTGCTGGCCTGCCCCGAAAACCTCCAGGGCATCCCGATGTTCAAGGATTTTTCAAGGGAAAACTTGGCGCTGAAACATGCGCTGCGCTACGTGGGCGGCAAGCCTTCGTCGGGCGATTTTTACCAAGTCGCCCAGTTCAACCTCAATTCCTCAGCCGATAGGTTTACAGCCAGCCGGGACGACAGCACAGGCGTGTTCCGGCTCCAGTTCCAGCAGTGGGGCAATTGGTGGTGGCTGCACGGCATGGGCCTCGGCGACTACCAGACGCCGCAGTACCGCTTCCGCACCGATGGCAACGGCTGCCGGGTGGAGATGAAGGCGTGGCCGCCTGTGGCTGGGGCAGTGTTCATCGTGGCACAGGGCGACCGCTGGCAGGAGTTGTAGCAGGGAAACAGGGGTTTGTAGCAGGGAAATTTATTTCCCGACAGGGGATTGTAGCCGGGAAGTTTATTTCCCGACAGGGGCAAAATATTTTATCGGGAAATGAATTTCCCGAGTACAAAAAAAAACCGCCTCCGGCGAAAGGCCAGAAGCGGTTTTGTTTTTGAAAAAAACAGATTCAGAGTTGGTTCCAATTGTAGCCGGGAAATTCATTTCCCG
>JALOMF010000498.1 GCA_025455635.1 Saprospiraceae bacterium
AGACGTGCATTGGACACCAACGGGCGCGAGCCCACGGAATGATGGACGGATGGATGGATACGTTATCCAGTTGTTATCCTGTTGGATATATTCGCAGATCGATTAGCGTCAGTAACACAGAAGTTACAGGCGATATAAATTTACGGCAGGTTTGCATATAATACTTCCGAGAACTTCATCGTGAAGAATGTCACTACTTTTCTTCTGGACTTCGTTGTTAGCTGTGCAGTTTGCACGAAAAGTACGCCTTCGAGCGGTGAGTTGGTCCGTTTGGCTCAGATTTCGGTTATTGTGTCTAAACCAACGCATTTGCCCGCACCACTGAATACATCCGGCGGCACCCTCAACTACCCAAGACCCTCGACTACATGGACACATTGTCCAAGCCGAAGCCGTTTTGGGGGTCGCCATCCTCTGAATCCGAGGGCAAAAAGCCGTTTAAACTTACACCTGTGAACGGCATGAACTCCCGGCGCTTGGCTTCGTAAGCGGTGTACCCGACCAGCAGTTGGGGCGATAGGATGCCAATGTTCCTTCCCTTGCGCCAGTACCCGTTGGCATCGAATGCTTGCTTTGTTTTTGTGCCAAATGAAAAATCCATGTTCAACAGGAAATTGAGCCGCTTGATGGCGAAATGGGTGCCCAATTGAACAGTGGCCATGCTGCCAGCATAATCTGAGATACTGCCCATGAGGCCATTCATTCCGCCACCAAAATAAATGCCAACGGAGCCGTCCAAACTATCGGCAACTGTATTTGGCCCTGACCTAAAAAGGGGCGTATCCTCCAACTTAAAAATAAGCGGCATCGTAAAAGTAACTGGGGTTAACTTCCCTTCCAAGATTCCGGGCTGCCACTTGGGCATTAATTTGACCAAGCGAAGCGCCTCCGCATCCAGTTCTGCGTCAATGCCCCGGACGATTTCAGGGTTCACCACATACCCGGCTGTGTCTATGGTAAATCGGGTATAGACTGTTCCTGCTATGGCTTTTTCCTTGGCGTTCTTTGGGTATTTCAAATTGTCCGAAAGGAATTGCAGCAGGGCCTGCTCCCCGCCGGGAAACGCTGGTTTTACTTCGTCACGTGCCCCAAAAAGCGGTATCGAATCCGTTTGGGAGAAAGCCAGCAAAGGGAATAAGAGGAAAAGGAGTAGGTGGTGGTATTTTGAAAGCATGTTTTGGAAGTTTTGGTTACCCCACAATCTGCAACTTCGCAAACTTCAACATAATACGCTTCTGCTTGTCCACGTCCAAATCCGGGAAGAAAATCGTCGCCATCCGCTTGTCTCCGCTGCCATCCACGGCCACCACCTTGCCCTCACCGAATTTCAGGTGCAAGACCTTGTGCCCAGCCTGAATTTGCTCGCTGGGGCTGGGCTTGAACGTGGCCGGGTCAATGCGCAGCGCCACCTCCTGCTGCGGGCCACGGGGCTTGAAGCTGCCCGTCACCCCGCTCCTTGATGGCGAAGCACCTGCCGCTGGAGCCGCATGGGCGACCGCCCGCTCGTACTTGCCCGCCGGGGCCGCCGACCTCGTGCCGATGGGCGACGAGGCATCGAGGTGCGCCATGTTTATTTCATCCAAAAAACGGCTAGGTGGGTTGCTGCGCTCCTGCCCGAATCGGTAGCGGCTGGCCGCATAGCTCAGTGTCAGGAATTGCTCGGCACGGGTGATGGCCACGTAAAAAAGGCGGCGCTCCTCGTCCAAGCCCTCCGGGGTATCGAAGCTCATGAACGACGGGAAGAGCTGCTCCTCCAAGCCCGTAATGAACACGCTCTTGAACTCCAAGCCCTTGGCCGAGTGAACGCTCATCAGCGTAACGTAATCGCCCTCCTTGTTCGTGTCGTCTTGGTCGGTCATCAGGGCAATGTTTTGCAGATAACCAGACAAGGATTTATCAAAACTATCCGTTGGCCCGTCGGTCAATGCCTCCGTCTCCCCGTCCACCGTAAACCGTCCACCGTCCACCGTATCATCTTCGACGAAAGTTTTTATACCATCCAACAAGCTCGTGATATTGTCCAAACGCTGGATGCCTTCCACGGTCGTGTCCTGCTTGAGTTCGTCCATGAGGCCAGATCGGCGGGCGATGTACTCTGCCACCACGTGGGCGTCGTGCGACTTGGCTTTTTCCCCAAAATCCTGAATCATGCTCACGAAATGGTCAATGGACGTGCGGGTGCGTGGCGGCAGGTCCACCTGCGTCAGCACCTTCCACATGGGCAGGCTGTGCGAGTCGGCGGTGGCGGCGATTTTGTCAATCGTGGTGCCCCCGATGGCCCGCTTGGGGTAGTTGATGACCCGGCGCAGTGCCTCGTCGTCCTGCTGGTTGATGGCGAGGCGGAGGTAGGCGATGAGGTCTTTCACCTCTTTGCGCTGGTAAAACGACATGCCGCCATAGACCCGGTACTGCACGTTGTAATGCCGCATCCACTCCTCGAAAACCCGGCTCTGAGCATTGGTGCGGTAGAGGATGGCGATGTCTTTGTTGGACAAATGCCAGCGGTTCTTCTGCTCCATGATCGAGTCAGCAATTCTTTTGCCCTCCTCGCTGTCGGTCAGCGCCCGGATGACCCGGATGCGCTGGCCTTCGCCCTTGTCGCTGAAGATGGTCTTCTGAATTTGGTTGCGGTTGAACGAAATCACTTCATTGGCCGCCTGCACAATGTGCTCCGTACTTCGGTAGTTCTGTTCCAGCTTGAAAATCTTGATGCCATGAGGCTTGAAGTCGTTCTCGTAATCGAGGATGTTCTGGATAGTGGCCCCTCGGAAGGCATAGATGGACTGCGCATCATCGCCCACCACGCAGATATTGCGGGGGCTGCCCTCGTAGCTGATGAACTTCTTGACGATGGAATACTGGAGGTGGTTCGTGTCCTGGAACTCGTCCACCATCAGGTAGCGGAACTTCTTGCGGTACTTGTTCGTCACCTCCGGGTGGTTCTGGAACAGCTCGTAAAGGCGGAACAGCAAATCGTCGAAGTCCATGGCGCCGCTGCGCTTGCACCGGGCCACGTATTTTTCATAAATCTGGTGAAAAAAAGGGCGCTTGGCCGCCTTGTCGTCCTCCATCATATCGGCCCGTGTGACGTACATTTTCGGGGTGATAAGGTTGCTTTTGCACGAAGAAATGCGGGACTTGATGGTATTGGCGTTGTACTGCTCCTTGTTCAGGTTCATCTCGTTGATGATGGCCGTGACCACGCTTTTGGTGTCGTCCGAGTCGTAAATCGTGAAATTGCTGGGGTAGCCGATATGCTCCGCCTCCACCCGGAGTATCTTCGCAAACAGCGAGTGGAAAGTGCCCGCCCAGACCCGCTCGCCCCGTGGCCCCACCACCTTCGTGATACGCTCCTTCATTTCCTTCGCCGATTTGTTGGTGAAGGTCAGCGCCATGATTTCCCAAGGGGCCACGCCCGATTGAATCATGTGGGCGATGCGGTAAGTGAGCACCCTCGTCTTGCCAGAGCCGGGACCTGCGACGACGAGCACGGGGCCGTCAATCTGCGTGGCCGCTTGGCGCTGGATGGTATTGAGTTCGTCGAGGTAGCTGCGTTGTTGTGGTACGGGTGATTGCGTCATGAAACTGCGTTTGTTGGAGGTGCAAGGATACGGAGTTTTAGGGAGGTTGTGGCGGAATTGTAAGTGAGTCAAAAAGAAAGCCACTGG
>JALOMF010000499.1 GCA_025455635.1 Saprospiraceae bacterium
TGCTTACTACCTCAAGTACACCAACAAGCGGGGCGATTACCTCGCCGCCATTTGGAACGTCATCAACTGGCAGCAGGTGAACCAAAATTATAAGGACGCACTCGCCAATCCATTGCTGAAGGTCATCGAAAAAGACGCTTGGGCCGAGCTGAAGGACTTCCACAAGACCATGGCGCAAACCTTCCACCCTGCCGAGGAGGGCAACCTACAGCCCATCCGCAGCCGCTCCACAGAAATGTTGGCCAAAGCCAAAGCTTTGCAGACTGGCAAAATTCCAGCTTCGTTCAATACGCCCGCCATCAAGTCGGCCATTGACAAGCTCGTGAAGGGCAGCGAAGCACTCGACAAATTGGTGGGAAAGAAAAAAAGCAGCGACAAGGCCGTAACCGAGAGCCTTACCAAGCTGCACGATGTTTTCCACGAGATTCAGGGGCTTTGCAGCGAATAAATCTTGAAAGTTGCTTAAACGAACAACGCTGGCAGGGTTCAGAACCCTGCCAGCGTTGTTCGTTTAAGCGGCCTTCAGGGAGTTTTTACTCCGCCCACACCTTGCACCCCTCCGTGCAGTTGGTGCAAATATCAATCTGGTCACGCCCAGCCAGTAGCGAGCGGCGGAACTGGCCGTAAGCCGCTCCCTGCCATATTTCCTTGAATGTTTTTTGCTTCAAATCGCCGAGGCGGTGCAGGGCGTCCTTGTCGAAGCAGCAGGGCACCACGAGGCCGTCCCAGGTGATGACGCAGGCATGCCAGAGCTTCCAGCAGTGGTTGAGCAGCTCGTTTTTTACCCGCCAGGTGCCGTCTTTTTTCTCTTCGTAACGGGCGTATTTTTTCAGGGTGGGAATCAGGTCGTTGCCATGCTCGAAGTCATAGACCTGTGCCGTTTTCAGTTTGACTTCGTCAATGCCGATTTCTTCGGCGAGGCGGTAGATTTCGGGGATTTGGTGCTCGTTGGGCCGCACAACGAGGAACTGAAAAATGAGGTGCGGCGTCTTGGAATTCAACTGTTTTTTCCATTTCACCACATTCCTTGCGCCCTGCAAAACTACCTCCAATTTGCCTTCTTTGCGGTAGCTCTCGTAGGTATCCTGCGTGGTGCCATCCACCGAGATGATGAGCCTATCCAGCCCCGATTCGATGGTGCGGCGGGCGTTTTCATCGTTGAGGAAATGGCCGTTGGTGCTGGTGATGGTGTAGAGTCCCCGGCTGCGGGCGTGGGCCACCATGTCGAGGAACTTGGGGTTGATGTACGGCTCCCCTTGGAAATAGAAAATGAGGTAGAGCAGTTCCCGGTGCAGCTCGTCAATGGTTTTTCGGAAAAAATCCTCCTTCAAATTGCCCGTAGGGCGGGTGAAGGCCCGTAGGCCGCTGGGGCATTCGGGGCAGCGAAGGTTGCAGGCAGTGGTCGGTTCCAGCGAGATGGTCATGGGCAGCCCCCACTGCACGGGCCGCTTGAGCAGGCGGGTGAGTTGGTAGGAACTGTAAATCTTGGCCACGTTCCAAGCCCGGCGCAGCGTGAGCTTGCCGAGGAAGTTGCGGAGGTCATGGCGGTAGATTTTCATGAAAAGTTAAAAGTCATGCGTAAAAAATGGGGAGTCGTGCAAAAAGGCAAAAGTAAGAACTTGCGGCGCACTACTTTTGCTCCGTATTTTCACCCTTATATTTTCATCACATGGTTTCAGAAGACATCATAGACAAAGTTCTCGAACAGTTTGACACACAAGCCATTGATTATGAGGAAACTGTGCGCAGGTTTGCCAGCGACCAGCCTGCCCTTTTCGCCTATTTGATTGGCGACAACGAAGGCGTTTTCTCACAAGACGAAGAGGACTTTTTGCTCTATCTCGCCTTGGTCATCTTCAAATCGGTGGAAACGGCCAACCCTGACGGCCTGCCAGTGGTTGACGAAGAGGAGATTTCCAGCGCCGATGAGGCCAACTGGGAACTGATGGAATCGTCAAAAGCCACCGATTTTCACAAACGGCTGGATGCTTTCTACGAAAAATCGCCGCAAGAAGACCTCATGGCATTCGTGGAAGACTCGCTCGTGGCAGAAGCCGAAAATGAGGAAGGCGAGCCGTTCACCCTCACCGCCGAAGGTCGTGAGCCGATGTTCGTGGCGCTGAAAACGGTGATTGATGTGCTGACACAAGAATAATTTACGATTTGATGATTTTGGATTTACGATTGGGAGCACGGAATATGCAGGCTCACCAATCGTAAATCGTCAAAATCTCCCCGCCGCTTCTAGGTAAATAACTTCCAATAGGGTTTGGCCCACTGCCCGCAGCGCCCGCACGTCAATAATGCTCATATCGTCTTTGTGGGTGTGCCAGTGTGCCCCGAAGCCCGTCTGCGTGTCGCCCGATTTGCCGATGATGTCAATCATGGGGATATTGGCGATGGTGTTCACGAAGTAATGATCGTCGGTCACGGCGCCCGATTTGTCCTCCACAAAATAGTTCGTGTAGCCGAGGTTCTGCCCTATTTTCCAGACCTTGTTCATCACCGCTGGGGCGAAGTTCATGCTGACGGCTTCCTTCGTGAACCTAGCGTTTTTCGCACCCACCATGTCGAGCAGGATGCCGTACTTGGGGCTGTAGCCAGACGGCACGAGGTTGCGTGACCAGTGCTGTGCACCGAGGCACCAACTGGTTGGATTGTCGTTGTCATCGTCGCCGTGGTCTTCAGCGTCGAAGAGCACGAAGTCCACGCCGACTTCGGCAGGGTTGGCTTGCAGCACCCTTGCGATTTCGAGGAGCACGCCCACGCCGCTGCCGCCATCGTCGGCACCGAGGATGGGTTCTTTTTGGCGCTCGGTGCTGAGTGGCGAGTCGGCGATGTGGCGGCTGTCCCAGTGGGCAGCGAGGCAGATGCGCTTGGTGGCTTCAGGCTTGTACTGCGCAATGATGTTGACGCCGTTGAGGGTCTTGCCGGTGTAGGCTTTGGCGGCAAAGGGCTGCTCCGTGACCTTGAGGCCGTAGGCGGTAAACTGCGCCACGAGCCAGTCCTTGCAGCGCTTGTGGGCGTCGGTGTTGGGCACCCGTGGGCCGAAGTCCACCTGTTTTTTTACGAAGGAAAAAGCGGAGTCCCGCTCGAAAGGCTTGCGGCAGATCGGTTGAATGGAGCATCATCGACCCAGGCACGCCGAGCGGTCCCGTCGTCGCAAGTGGAAATCAGGATTTATCAACGGCCTACACAAATATACACGCCACCTCGTGAACGCCACATTACTATTAGCAGTAGCAAGGTCATTACAGCCATGAAGCTAATTACGGTTAACAGCCAGTTTCGCAGCAGTTGGTTCAGGCTACTTTACCCTCCCCACTCACCTCCCCCACTCTCTCTATACGGCCCCGCGATGCAATGCATGCAGTAATGGGCCTTGGAACCGGGTTAATTTATTCACGTCGTAGTAAGCATTTCGTAGCACACGTATACTGCAGCATAAAGTACCGTACGACGAACCACATAACCCACCACTTGACCGCTCGACGTTGGAACCACACGAGCTTCTGATATGGCTGAGCGAGACGCACGCACGCACACATCAGCACAGCACACACCGACAGTGTGCCAGCTGTATCATCTGTGAATGGCGTGCACCGTCGACAGCAGCCAGATGGGCGCGATGATAAGCAAGGCGTCGTTTCGTTCAGACGTTCCAT
>JALOMF010000040.1 GCA_025455635.1 Saprospiraceae bacterium
CGATAGGCAGCCGTGCCGACAAGGGGGCTTTGCTCGCAAACTACTATTTCATCCGGCTGAGGCAGCAGTACGACGCCGACCAATTGCGCTTTTGGCGTACGACGGAGCAGCAGGAAATTGACTTCGTGGTGGAGACCAGTTTTGGCGAGGGCAAGGCTTACGAGGTGAAGAGGAACAGGCAGGGCTTCAAGCCGGAAAAGCTGTCGAAATTCCGGGAGGCATACCCGGGATTCAGTATTGGCTGTTTGGACGAAGCGGATTTTATCGGTTTAGTTTAGCAGTGCTGCTTCGAGTTGCCCATTCTTGGGTGCTATTCTGGGGTTTATTTGGCAATGGGCTGAGTATCAGGCCAAAGCCCTATTTGCCCGGCTACTGCTAGGTGCTACCTTCGCCCAAAACTCCACCGTATGCCAATCCAAGTTGCCATCGTTGAAAATGAGGCCGTGTTTGCGGAAGCCCTGCAAACGGTGCTGAACGACACGGGGGGCGTGATTTCATGCCAGCACTTTTTCAGCAAGCCAGAAATTGCGCTGAAAAACCTGCCGGAACTGAAGCCGGACGTGGTGCTAATGGACATTGACTTGGGCGAAGGCCATATCAATGGCATCGAGTGCATCATCCGGCTGAAGCCGCTGCTTCCCAATGCCCTGTTCATGGTGCTGACGGTGTACGAAGACCACCAGAAAGTATTCGATGCGCTCTCGTCGGGTGCCTTGGGCTACGTGCTGAAGAGCGCAAAACCTGAACGAATCATCGAAGCCGTACAGGAACTCTACGAAGGCGGCGCACCCATGTCGCCGAGCATTGCGAGGAAGGTGGCCAACTCGTTCAATGCCCCCGCTCCCAAGCCTACCCCCGAATCCGAATTGCTGACGGTGCGGGAAAAAGAAGTCATAGAGCTGATAAGCAAGGGCAAATTGGAGAAGGAAGTGGCCGCCGAGCTGTTCATCAGCCTGAAAACGGTGAAGGCGCACATCGCCAATATCTACGCCAAGTTGCAAGTGCACACGAGGGTGGAGGCGCTGAACAGGTATTTTGGGCGGTAGCAGCGGCTAGATTTCGATTTCGAACCTCAGTTTCGTTTCACCATACTTACTTTCTACGGTGGCGTTGCCGCCTGCGGCCTCCATCCTGTGCTTCAGGTTTTTCAGGCCGTTGCCACCATTGGAAAACGCACCCGCCACGTCAAATCCACTGCCATTGTCGCTCACTGTCAAGGCTATCTTGCTTTTGCCCGCATCCAGTTTTACGACGATTTTGGAAGCCCCGGCGTGTTTTGCCGCATTGTTCATGGCCTCTTTGACGCAAAGGAAAAGGCTGCGCCGCAACTCCCCGTTGAGCATGATTTCCGGTAGCATTTCGGGGGCCTCGAAATCTACCTTCAAGCCCGTACTCTCTTGAAAATCAGCACAATAGCGGCGCAAGAAATTGGACAGCGAGGCCAGTGAGTCGTCCGCTGCGTTCACCGTCCAGATGATTTCCCGGATGTTTTGGTTGAGGTGGGCGCTGGAGGTGGCTATTTTTTCAATCTCACTTTGAATGGCGGGGTCGGCTTTTTGCTTCGCAATATTGGAGAGCAGGTGGATGGCCGATAGGCCGGAGCCTAGGTCGTCGTGCATATCCCGTGCGATGCGTTCCCGCTCCCTGTCGAGGGCTTGTTGTTGTTGGATTTCGGCACGTTGGGCGGCGAGTTTTCGGAGGGTGTTCTGGTGGATGAGCCACCAGGTAAGTGCGGCGGCGGCGAGGATGTACATGCTCCGAAACCACCATGTTTTCCACCAAGGTGGAAGGATGGTGACCTTGACAGAAGCGCCTTTTTCGTCCCAGATGCCGTCGGCGTTGCAGGATTTTACTCGAAAAGTGTAATCGCCGGGGGGTAGTGTTGAGTAGGAGGCGAAGCTGCGGTTGTCGGTTGGCTCGACCCAGTCTTGGTCGGCGCCTTCGAGCTTCCAGGCAAAGCGGCCTTTGTCCAAGCTCACAAAATCAAGAGAACCGAAGGTGAAGGTCAAGTAGTTCTGGTCGTGCGGCAGTGTGATTTCCGGCAGGTAGAGTAGTTCAGAACGGTCATTTTCAAATATTTTCAGCTCGGAAATGACGGTTTTCGGCACTGGTTTTTTCAAATCGAAACCTTCGATTGGTACATATACCAACGGCCCATAGCCGCCCAGAATGGCGGTGCTGTCATCTTTGAACGCAATCAAGTGGCTGTTGTCGAGCAAGTCATAGATTTTATACCGGCCCGTTTCAGGATCATACCTCACCGTGCTCTCCTTGGTGGCAAACCAAATTTCTCCATTCCGTTGCTCCGCAATCGTATAGCAGCGGTCGTAAAGCCCCGGAATATTCCTCGAAACATTGTGGAATTCTTCACCATCGAACCAGACCGCCCCTCCGACGAGCGAGGCTAGCCAAACACGGTCTTTGCTGTCCACCAGCATTTTGTAGTAGGGCGGCACTGACATAAAATCTACGTCTCCCGGATGGTAGAGCCATTTTTTCCACGACCGGGTGGCCGGGCTGTACCGAGCAAGCCCCCACGATAGCCGAAACCAAAGGTTGTTCTTGCAGTCCAATTGGATTTGCTCGACCGAACTACTCAAGGCATCGTTATAAACAATGGTATCGTTGCTGACGAGTTCCAAGTTGCCCCGGTCAAAAAAATAACGCATCAGCCCTTTTTTGGGGCAACTTATCCAAAGCACCTGTTCTCCCCCGCTTTTGTCATACGCCCAAGCACTCATGGATTTGAAGGCTTCGTACGCTTCTTTTGATGGGTTGGTAGGCAGTTTATCGTAATGCAATGCCTTGGCCGAGAACTTGTAAATCCCAGCAGGGACAAATGCCGGGGCGTCAATTGGCTCAAGGAACGGGTGCGGCAAATCATAATACATCGTCCGTTTCTTATATCCTTCGGGGATAATGACGTACCGATTACCTTCCCCATCGGAAAAATAGCGGTCGGAAGCGGTGAATTCGCCGATTTTCTGGAAATCATCCTGTCCATTGGGCTTGATGAAAAACCCGTTTGGGGATTGGAGGTACTCGTTCCCTGCAAGGTCAGTCGCTATGTCGGTGATTTCCTGCAATCCCCTCACATTGAGCGATGGTTGGCCCAGGGGGAAAGTCCTTTTGGGATGCCTGATTTTATAGTTGAATTTGCTGCATCCGGCGATATTGTGGGACAACCAGATATTGCCCTGCCGGTCTTCGTTGACATAGTTCATCAGGTCGCCAGCAAGGCTTGCTGGGTCTTTGTCGTCGGGTTTGAAAACGGTGCATTTTCTGGCAGCCATGTCGAGGAAATAGACCCCGATGTTCTCGCTTGCAATCCAGAAATTGCCCCTAGAATCTTCGAGGTAGTTCAGCCCGCCGCCACGGAAAATGAGGTTTTCGCAATCGTACAGTTCCGCTTTGCGGGTGTCCACAAAGAAACGGGCAAGCGGTTGGCCATCCGAGATACACCAGACATAGCCATGCTTTGACCAGAAAAAACCAGTTTGCCCAAACATGTCTGCTTTCACGTGCCAGAGTCGCATCAATTCCTTCTTTAAATCAGCTTCGTAATGCACCACTTTGAAATCGGTGGTATTCATGCTGCAAAATCCATGTTTGGTGGAAAACAGCCAAACACGCTGCCCTACCGAATCGGGTTGGGTGGCTGAAATCAGCATATTCTCGCTGCCGTCTTCGCAAGGAATTTTCTTAAAGTCGAACTGCATTTTGTCAGGTACGATGTACAACAACCCGCCTTGACTGGGCCAAGCCATCCAGAAATTGCCCTTTTCGTCGGACAAGATGCGAGACCCAGTTAGGCTATGCAGGATAGGGACATCGGGATTATTCGATGCCCGATATACCCTTGTCACAGCCGAGTCAATCGGCAGCTTTGGGTCGAGGATGGAGAGGCAGGAGTGCGAGTTTATCCAATATTTCCCGGTCTTGTCCATGATGATGCTGGCATGGAGCGACTCTGGCATGGCACGGGGGTTCAGGCGGTCGTAAGGGTAGTGCTTTATGTTGTTGCCATCCCAACGCTCCAGGCCACCATAGCCACAAAACCACAGGTAGCCCAAGGGGTCGTGGTAAACGGATACTACGCCCTTTGCCCTGAAGCCCATGTTCTCGGTATTGTAAGTAGCGAAGCCGGGGAAGTCGTGCTGGCCAATCGCCCAAATATGGATGCTGACGAATAAAGCAAGTAAGATGGTTCTCATGTAGGATGGGTTTCGACCTTTCAAAATTAATCGCAAAACGGTATGGTTCACGCTTTGGCTAAACAAAATAGGACTAAAGACCGATTCCACAGCAATTTTCCGTAATTGAAATTTGCGCTATAATTTAAACCCATTTCCAACATGAGAAAATACCTCACCTTCTTACTAGCCGCCGGCTTGGCAACTGTTCAGGCAGCAACCATTACCTCTGTTCAATCAGGTTCTTGGGGCAACACCGCCACTTGGGACTGTAGCTGTGTCCCAGGAGCTTCTGACAACGTGTTTGTGAACGCACATACCATCAATATCGGAAGCGTTCCAATAACTGTAAGCAACTTGACTTTGACAGGTTTAGCTCAGTTGCATGATGGCGCCAGCATTACAATAAACGGTGATTTTCAACTTACGCTTGCATTGATTTACTCAGGAGACGTAACCGTAAATGGCAATATGACTTGGGGGGCTGGCAACTTTTATAATTCCGGCACTGTGAATGTAAACGGCATAACAAGCTTGATAGGCTATCTGGGGCCCGGTACACAAGGTGATAAATATACGACCAAGCCATTTAACATGAACGGAGGTGCAATATGGGTTGAGGGAAGATTATTGGCCGACAACGGCGGCTCATTTACCTTGCCAGCGGGTCAGACCTTTACCGTAAATGGCAGCAATTTATTTTTGGGCGGGCTTTTTGGGCCTCTTAACGGGGTATTCGACTTACAAGGTACTATGGACTTGGGTTCTGGTATTCTAGATGTCATCAATTTGCAAAGCTTCAACAATACAGGTAATTTGATAATCCAATCGGGAGCAATATTGACTAACAACAGTATATTTAATAACGCTGGACTACTCGCTGGCACTGGCACCTTGAACAACAATAGTATGTTTACCCAAAGCGGTACCATCAGCCCTGGCAGTTCCCCCGGTACACTCACCATGAACACATTGCCTTCTGGCACCACCACCACCTACATCGAAATGCAAGGCAGCGCTGCCCCAGGAACAGACTATGACCAAATCGCTGTGACGGGTGCAGGCGCCATCAGCGGCACACTAGATATCAGCTTCTTGAACGGCTACGAACCAACCGTAGGCGACGAGTTCATCATCATGACCTGTTCGGGCGGGTGTAGTGGGAGTTTCAGCAACATCGTCTATCCTGGCAGCAACCCAAATGTCTGGCAGATAGACATGACCAATCCGAACCAAGTAAAGCTTGTATTGGCCCAATCCCTACCCGTCGAACTGGTCTCATTATCCGCCAAAGCCCTGAATGGAAATACTGCTCAAATCCGATGGGAAACAGCCTTTGAACTTGACAACGATGGTTTTTTCATCGAGAAAAGTAGCGATGGGCACTGGTTTGAGGAAATTGGCTTTGCCAAAGGCGCTAGCACCAGCCACCAAGTTAAAACCTACAAATTCCTAGACGAAGCATTCAGAGAGGATGCCTACTACCGCCTTCGACAGGTGGACTTTGATGGCAAGACCACGTTGTCCCACGTCGTTTTTTTGCAATTTGAGGGTAAAATAGGAACAGGCATAAGCATTTTCCCCAACCCTGCGGTGAAAGAACTCATAGTTTCCTTAAAACCAAATCAACAACCTACATTTCTCGAAATCAAGAACAGCTTTGGCGGCTTGATTTTGCGAGAAGAAGTATCGCCTGGAAAAAATAGCCAACAAGTGGACGTTTCCAATCTACCTGCCGGAATCTACTTCCTATGCATGGAAGGGTTTGCGCCTGTGCAGTTCGTCAAGCAGTAAAAAAAGCCTTAAAAAACCAAACCAATCCCTACTTGCCATCCGTGCAGGTAGGGATTTTCTCTTGCCCCGTTATGCCGAAAATACAAGCAGCCGACTGGTGTTTCCTGCCATCCTTTCAGCCTGTTTCCACCCATACCTGCCAATATTGGCCACTATTTCAACAAAAAAGCCAATGGCACAAAACTTGGCATCCTTCGTAAAATTTGCAAAAGTTCCCAACACCTGACAGTTTGACAACTGGAAGGTCGTATTTTTGCATTTTGATTAACAAACCACCAAAATTGGTGTTGGAAAAAAACAATGAACACGCTTAACCTTGCAAATTCCTAATTTCCAGCTATCCAATTTTCCATCATGTCTATGCCATTAATTGATGAATTATACGCGCCAGAAGGTTTTGACGAAGAAGGCGAATTCATGCCCTTGATTACCATTGAGGAAGAAGACGAACTTAGCATCAAAGACCCTTACCCTGAAGTGCTGCCCGTGCTGGCACTCAAAAATACCGTGCTGTTCCCCGGCGTGGTCATCCCTATTACGGTAGGCAGGGACAAGAGCATTCGGGCGGTGCAAAAAGCCTACGACCACCACCGAATCGTGGCAGTGCTGTCGCAAAGGGACAGCAAAGTGGAAAACCCCGGCGTGGATGACCTGTACGATATTGGGACATTGGCCCGTATCATCAAGCTGATACGGATGCCCGATGGCACGACCACGGCCATTCTGCAAGGCCGCCGTCGGTTCCGCTTGGCGAAAATGGTCTCCGAAACGCCCTATATGCAGGGCACGGTGGAAGAGCTGAACTACACCATGCCCAAAAACAAGCTGGAGTTCGAGGCACTGATGGCTTCCATCACCGACAAGGCCCGTAGCATCATCCAGCTTTCGCCGCACATTCCATCAGAGGCCGTGGTGATGATAAAAAACATCAACAACCCCAGCTTCCTCATCAATTTCATTGCCTCCAACTTGGGCGTGAAACTGATAACGAAACAGGCCATTCTCGAAGAAAACAACCTCGTGAAAAAGGCCGAAAACCTCTTGGAGCAGATGGACACCGAGCTGCAACTGCTCGAACTGAAAGACCGCATTGAGAGCAAGGTGCGGGTGGACATCGAGAAGCAGCAGCGGGACTACTACCTCAGCCAGCAGCTCAAGACCATCCAGGAAGAGCTGGGCGGCAACCCGCAGGAGGAAGAACTGCGGCAGCTCGTGGAGCGGGCTAGGAACAAAAAATGGCCGAAAAACGCCGCCGACACTTTTGACAAGGAAATCAACAAGCTGCGCCGAATGAACCCGCAGGTGGCCGAGTACGCCATCCAGATGAACTACCTAGAAGTGCTGCTGGAACTGCCTTGGGAGGATTTCACGAAGGACAATTTCGACCTGAACCGGGTGCTAAAAGTGCTCGACAAAGACCACTACGGCCTCGAAAAAGTGAAGGAGCGCATCCTCCAACACTTGGCCGTTTTAAAACTAAAAGGCGACATGAAAGCGCCCATTCTCTGCCTCGTTGGCCCTCCGGGCGTGGGCAAGACCTCTTTGGGCAAAAGCATCGCCACGGCCATCAAGCGCAAGTTCATCCGCATGTCGTTGGGCGGCCTGCACGACGAGGCCGAAATCAGGGGCCACCGCAAGACGTACATCGGCGCCATGCCGGGCCGCATCATCCAGTCCCTGAAAAAATCGGGCAGCGGCAACCCGGTCTTTATCCTTGATGAGATTGACAAAGTAGGCCAAAGCTTCCGGGGCGACCCCTCGTCGGCGCTGCTCGAAGTGCTCGACCCGGAGCAGAACTCCACGTTTTACGACAACTACTTGGAGCTGGAATACGACCTCTCCAAGGTCATGTTCATCGCCACTGCCAACTCGACCAGTACCATCCAGCCTGCCCTGCTCGACCGGATGGAGATGATTTACATCAACGGTTATTCGATTGAGGAAAAAATAGAAATCTCCAAGCGCCACTTGATACCAGAGCAGTGCAAGGAGCACGGCCTGACGACCAAACAGGTGAGCCTGAGCAAAGCCGTGCTGACCAAGCTCATCCAAGAATATACCCGTGAGTCGGGCGTGCGCAGCCTCTCTCGGCAGATTGCAGGCGTGATGCGCTTCGTGGCAAAAAAAGTGGCCATGAGCGAGGCTTACGACATCAACGTAAAAGCTGAGGACTTGAAGGAAATGCTAGGCCCGCCCCGTTTTTCCAACGACCTCTACAAAGAAGCGCAGCCCGCCGGCGTGGCCATCGGCCTCGCCTGGACGAGCGTGGGCGGCGAGATTCTTTTCATCGAAACCAGCCTGCACAAGGGCAAGGGCGGCCTCACCATGACCGGCAACCTCGGCTCGGTGATGAAGGAATCGGCCAGCACGGCACTGAGCTATATCAAGGCGCACTGCACCGAACTGGGCGTTGACCCAAAGGAAATAGAGGAGCACGACATCCATATCCACGTGCCGGAAGGCGCCATCCCGAAGGACGGCCCATCGGCGGGCGTGACGATGCTGACGGCACTGGTTTCGGCGTTTACGAAGAAGACCGTGAAGCCCTTCGTCGCCATGACGGGCGAAATCACGCTGCGTGGCAAAGTGCTGCCCGTGGGTGGCATCAAGGAAAAAATACTGGCTGCCAAGCGGGCAGGCATCAAGGAAATCATCCTCTGCAAAGAGAACCAGAAAAACGTGGAGGAAATCAACAAGGACTTCATCGAGGGCGTCACTTTCCACTACGTGGACAGGATGGAGGAGGTGCTGAAACTGGCGATTTCCGAAGGGAAGCCTAAGAAGAAGAAGGCATAAAGGTTCGGAGGTATGAAAAAGCCCGTGTGACGCAGTGTCATACGGGCTTTTTGCTAATTTAACTGGGGTTTTTGTTGTCTTTTTTCCAGCTTCCCTTCTAGCTTTAAGTGGGCACTTGTTTATGAGTTACCGCCACTTTTTTTGTAGTGGTTTTCGTTGCAGTTCTCCGCTTGTTCACATTTTTATTGGTCGCTAATTGCACCCGCAAGTCTTTGACTTCCTTGAGTTTTGCGCCCGTGAGGCCAGCAATTTGTTGGTCAGGAAAAGACGGAAATTCTGCTATTAATTTTTTGGCAAAAGTGGTTATCTGTTCCCTCATACCTTCCAGCTTTCCTTCCAGCTTTCCTTCCAGCTTAATTTGGTCGTAGGTTGACAATGTTGCTATCTGCATGTTTCTTGAAAAGTTTTGAGTAGCTCTTTTCATCAGATTTATTAAACTGATTTATGAGTTACCGCCACTTTTTCTAGGAGTGGTTTTCGTTGCAGTTTTTCGCTTGTTAACAGCTTTATTGGTCGCTAATTGCGCCCGCAAGCCTTTGACTTCCTTGAGTGTTGCGCCCGTGAGGCCAGCAATTTGTTGGTCAGGAAAAGACGGAAATTCTGCTATTAATTTTTTGGCAAAAGCGGTTATCTGTTCCCTCATACCTTCCAGCTTTCCTTCCAGCTTTCCTTCCAGCTTTCCTTCCAGCTTAATTTGGTCGTAGGTTGACAATGTTGCTATCTGCATGTTTCTTGAAAAGTTTTGAGTTACTTTTTTCTTTAGATTTTCTCCGCCAAGTTCGGAGATTCTGGCATAATAAACAAAAAGATGCTCCACGAAGTTTCTCCCTTCCTCCGTTTTAAGGAATTCTTCCCCTCGTTCGAAAATGACCACAAACTGTTCGGCTAGGTATTTTTTGTCAGCAGAATGTTTCATGGTCAGCAGGCCGTAGGCCAAGAAACCGATGCGCAGTTTCAGCAATTCCAAATCAGCGTGGTTCGATAGGTCTATCAACACATAGTCAAAGCCGCCGAGGTAGGGCAGGAGTGGCTTTGGCAGTCGCCCAAAATACTCGTCCAGTCCCCTGACTTTCCACTTCCCCTTGCCGTGATAAAGCACGATGGGCAAAACCATGGCTGGCGCCTCCTTGTTTTGAACCTGCAAGGTCCAAATCCGCTGCCTGTACTCGTTAAGTTGAAAATGGGGGTAAGGAGGCGTAAAGCTTTTATGCTCCAATAAAATGGCGATAGTAGCTTGATTACCAGCAGCTTGTGTTCCCGCCAAACGGCATCGGAACACCTTGTCGGAGAATACAGCCGCCAACTCAGGGGTGGTGTACTCCGTATCGTCGGGCGACAATGTTTCGAGGTCAAGGCAGCCAAGCACGTCCTTCGGCAAAAAGGCATGGAGGAACTCCTTCGCAGCTCCCAATATCGAGAACAGGTATTTGAAAAACTCGTCGTGGGGATGGTCTTTCATAGTAGTTTGTATGGATAAAAAATGCTGTACGGCTAGTTTCCATACCATCACACCTTCAAACCTCACAAACCCGCCTTGGCCGAAATCTCCAGCATTCGGTCAATGCTTTTCACGCCCTCCCGGATGACCCATTCCGGCAAAATCACTTCGGGCATTTCATATTTCATGCAGATATAAAGCTTCTCCAGGGTGTTCAGCTTCATGTGCGGGCACTCGTTGCAGGCGCAGGTGTTTTCAGGTGGGGCTGGGAGGAAGGTCTTGTGCGGCGACGCCTTCTCCATCTGGTGCAGGATGCCCGCCTCGGTAGCCACGATGAACTCGGTGGCCTCGCTGCGCATCGTAAATTTCAACAAACCCGTGGTGGAGCCGATATAATCCGCCGTGGCCAGCAGGTGCTCTTCGCATTCGGGGTGGGCAATCAGCAGTGCGTTGGGGTGTTGCCTGCGCAATTTGGCGATTTTCTCCATTGAAAAAATCTCGTGCACCATGCAGGCCCCGTTCCAGAGCACCATGTCACGCCCGGTTTTCTTCACCAAATAGCGCCCAAGGTTGATGTCCGGGGCGAAGATGATGGGCTGGTCTTTCGGGATGCTCTCGATGATTTGCACGGCATTGGTGCTGGTACAGCAGATGTCGGTCAGCGTCTTCATTTCCGCCGTGGTGTTCACGTAGCTCACCACGATGTGGTCAGGGTATTTTTCCTTGAATTTCTTGAACAGCGGCGCTGGGCAGGCATCGGCGAGGGAGCAGCCAGCCTTGAGGTCGGGCAATATCACTTTTTTGTGGGGACTGAGCATCTTGGCCGTTTCCGCCATGAAGTGAACCCCAGCGAACACGATGATATCGGCCTCGGTGCGGGCCGCCTCCTGCGAGAGGCCAAGGCTGTCGCCGATATAGTCGGCAATATCTTGGATGTCCGGTTCTTGGTAATAATGTGCCAAAATGATGGCATTTTTCTCTTTCTTGAGCTTGTTTATCTCCTCGAAAAGGTCGAGCGTGGGGTCAACGTCAATGTCGAGGAAGCCCAGTTTTTGAAGCTTTTCGGGGGCAAAATCAATTTCAGTAGTCATTTTGATAAATTTTACGGCAAAGTTAGGCGTTAACGGCTGTGTTTTTGGTGGTGAAAAAACTTTTGGTACTCAAATTGCTCCAAAAAAGCACAGTCCAAATAACAGCCTACTACAATCTCGAAGTACAATTTCTACGAACCGCCATACCGTGCGTCACATACCTTGGCATTTTTTGAAAACAAATAGACTATGAAAAATAATGTTCCTGCTTTTTCCTTGCTGAAATCCAATTATCCTACCGTGGAAGCCGACGCAGACCTGACGGTCATTCGCCATGTGTTCAACCGATTTCCAGACAGCTTCCTGCCCGTGGTCAGGGATGGAAAGTTCGTCGGGGTCATCCTGCGGGAAGACTTCCTGCGCAAATTCGTCGCTTCCGACGACTACCGCCTAACCGCTAAAGACTTGATTTCCAAGGAGATAGTAAAGCTGCTGCCCGAAAACACACTGACCGATGCCTTCGAGATTTTCGATACCAATATCTTCAGCGTGCTGCCCATCGCCGATGGTCAAGACAAACTGATGGGTTTGCTGCTCAAAGAAGACCTAGAGCGCCATCTTTTGGCCGTGCCCAGCAAGCTGCGGGAGCGGTTTGCCCGGCTCCGCAAAATCGTGGCGGCCCCACTTCCATAACCTTCACCTGAGCCTTCCCACAAATTCGCTGGCCGGCTCGCCCGCCTCCTGCGCCCTTATGAATGCACTGCCAACCACGCCGCCGTTCAAGTATTGGCACACCGTTTCAAACGCTTTTTTGTCGGAAATCCCAAAACCTACCAGCACCGGATTTTTCAGTTCCAGCTTCGCAATGCGCTGGAAATAAGCCACTTGTGACTCGTTGAAACCACCTGCACCACCTGTCGTACTAGCCGTGCTCACGGCGTAGAGGAAGCCCCGGCTGGCGGCATCTAGTTCCCTAATCCGCTCGTCCGAGGTCTGTGGTGTGACGAGAAATATGGGACAGAGGTCGTGCTTCGCAAACAGCGCCGCATGGTTTTTTTCATAAAAAGCCAAGGGCAAATCGGGCAAAATCACGCCGTCCACGCCCACCTCAGCGCATTTTTCACAAAATCGTTCCATGCCGAATTGCAGCACGGGGTTCAGGTAGCCCATCAGCACCAGCGGCATTTGCGTCTCCGAGCGGATGCCTTCGAGCTGCGCAAACAGCTTCTCCAACGACATCCCATTTTCCAGTGCCGCATGGCTGCTCGCCTGAATGGTCGGCCCATCGGCCAGCGGGTCGCTGAACGGCATACCCACTTCCACGAGGTCGGCCCCGGCAGCGGCCAGGTCGAGGATGGTCTGGCGGGTGCCATCGGGCGTGGGGTAGCCAGCGGTGAAGAAGATGGAGAGGATGTTTTGGGGCTTATTGGCCAGCCGCTTTTCTAGTCGGTTCATGTTTTTTTGATTTGGTGGGTGGGAGGGGTTTGGCTTCGCCAACTTTCGCCAAAATTTCTTCAAAATTTAGCGTTGGCGAAAAATCTTGACGTTTCTGGCGCAATCGTTCCAATTCGTTTTTGCTCTGCACGCTGAGCCATAATGTGGCGGAAATGCCAAATATTTGTTCCAGTTTCATGGCGAAAATGGGACTGACGCTTCGGCGACCTTTCAGCATTGCGCTCAGGTTTGACGGCTTGATATCGGTATATGCCGCAAAATCTTTGTGCCTTACACCAGCCGCTTTGATACATTCAGCGAGCATGGATGGAATATCATTTGTCCCAATATAAATTTCATCCCGCAAATAATCCTCCATGCGCCATCTTATTTGAAGGAGGTTGCGCTTTATTTCCCGGTTTGGCAGTTCAAGGCTGGCAAGTTCCTTTAACCTCGAAAAGGAGATTTTGGCGTTCTCGCTTTCAGTGTCAACGTAGCCAGTGCCGTTGCCAATCAAGCCGTCGAAATCCTCTATGCTCTCAGGCGCTATCAAAACGTTTTCTTTCGTTAAGCCCATGTCCGAAGT
>JALOMF010000500.1 GCA_025455635.1 Saprospiraceae bacterium
GACCACCCCCACCTGCGCCGCAGCGATTTTTTGAAGAAATTCGGCAGCTACAAAGAAGGCATCAAAAGCGACCGAACGGAGTACCTGATGATGTTCTCGTTCTTGTACCACCGTGGCAAAGGCATATTTTACAACGATTTCCAGAGCCTATTTGTACAGGAAAATTCGGCAGCAGAACCCAGCACCGTTTATCGCAACAATTGGCGGACCAGCAAAAACCCGTTCATTACTTTTATCCGGGACGTATATCGCCACACTCGGTTTAACTTGGATTATGTGATGCTTAAATTCCCGAAATCGGCTGTTTAAAAAAAACTGAGACTGGCACATTTCACAACTTAATAAAACAAAATGACCTGCTACGTTCATCGAAAAGACAAGCTCGACCAATACGACTTTCAAGCTGAAGCCGATATTTTCCAAACCTGTGAGGAGAAAGACCACGTGGGGCTGGAATACCTTTTCCGACTGGCTTTTCATTTGGAAAAACGATTGACAGCAAGCAACCATAAGTTCATCATCACCCGTGACCTAAAGCGGCTGCCGGAATATGGCGGCCATGTCATCGTACTGCTCATGTGCGACGAGTGGGCCAGGCCGCCGCTTTATGCCCATAAAGTGGGTTATGTACTAAATACTTATGGGTATAAATTCCAGAACTACCTGTCGAAGCCGCTTTTATCACGCTACAATGTGATTAAATCATTTAAGACCATCTGGATACAATATAACCGTATTCCATATTTGGTGAATTATGCCATCCAGTCGGCGAAAAACCCAGCAAAGGAGCGGCTTTTCGCCATACCGATGGGTTATTACAAGCACGAAGCCGTGCCGTCAAAAAACATCAACGACCGCCCGATTGACCTGCATTTTGCTGGCTCCATTTATGCCAGTGGCGAGAAATATACGAACCCGGTCGCCAAGTTTTTCAAGAAATGGATGACCTCCCCCCGCAACTATGCCCGCCAAAAACTGGTCGAACAGCTCACCCATTTTCAAGCCGAAAACCCCCGTTTCAGCATCGTCAACCGCCTGCTCGATGGCTTCGCCAAAGGGCTGAACCGCTACGAGTATTCCCTCGAAATGATGGACACGAAGATTTGCCTCGCCCCTCGTGGCAGCTCGTTGGAGACCTACCGCCTGTTCGAGGCCATGCGCTCCGGCTGCGTGGTGGTGGCCGACCGGTTGCCACAGCAGTGGTACTATGAGGGCGTACCCGCCATTTTCGTGGATGACTGGAGCGAGCTGCAAAGCGTCGTGGCCACGCTCCTGAACGACCCTGCCCGCTTGCAGGATTTGTCCGAAAAAGCACTGGCTTGGTGGAAATCAGTGGCGTCGCCCGTGGCGGTAGCAAAGCGCATCAGCAGTGAGATGATGTCCAGTGAACAAGTTTCAGGAAAAACGGCGCTGCAAATGGCGTGAAATACTGGCGGTTTTGCTTTATTTTTGGCTCAAAATCCGAAGCAGCCATGATTGACCGCCGCAACCTCGTTGACGAAATAATGGAACATTCCGACGCTGTGCTCATCGTACAGCAGGTGCAGAACATGCTCAGGAGCGAGCAGGAGCGCCGGGAGGAGTACTACGAAATCATCGGCGAAGACGACAAGGCCGAGTTCGTCAACGGAGAAATCATCTACCACTCGCCCGTTATGAAAAGGCATAATGATGCTTCAAAGCAATTACTTAAGGTATTGGATGTTTTTGCGTCCATCCAGCGCTTAGGCTATGTTGGCATCGAAAAAATCCTCACCAAGTTCACCCGCAACGACTACGAGCCGGACATTTGTTTTTTCCTGAACGAAAAGGCAAAGGACTTTAAGCCCGGCCAGTTGATATTCCCTGTGCCCGATTTTATCGTGGAAGTGCTGTCCAAAAGCAGCCGAAAGGCCATTGAGCACGATACCGTGACCAAGTTCGAGGACTACCAAAAACACGGCGTTGGCGAGTACTGGATAGTTGACCCAGACGAAGAAACGGTGGAGCAATACGTGCTGGAGGACGGCAAGTTCCGCCTAGTGATGAAATCAGGCGAGGGCACCATCCGCAGCCACGTCGTCCGGGGCTTTTCCATTCCCATCCGTGCTATTTTTGACGAAGCGACCAACCTTGCCGCCCTGCGGGAAATACTGAAATAGGGCACATGAGAACTTCGTTGAAATTAAGAAACTACAGCTCATCGCATTGATTTCCAACGCATTACTTCAATTTACTTACGTGAGTCTTCAATTTCCCAATTTCAATTAATTTCCAATTTCTACTAAAAAACAGCGCACCGCCAGTTGCCCAGCGATGCGCCTTTCAAAGGATTACATGTGTGTTCTTTAAGCACTCATCTCGACGAACTCCTTCGTCACCAGAAAATCCAGTGGGAACACCCGGAAATTCACGTTTTTAAAAGCCGGAACCCGGTTCAGCAGGCAATGGCTTTTGCGCCAGCGGGTTTTAAGTCCCGCTTTGCTGGTCAGGTTTTCCAACCGATTGAAAGTCAGGTGGTTAAGCCCCTTGTAGGCGCTCAATAAATCGCTTTCGATAGCGCCGGTGATATGGCTGTTCTTTTTTTCAATCATGCGGTACAGCATTTTTTGGGGCAAAAACTGGCACCACGGCAAGCCGACGGCGCTCGTCACATGGCTGGCGTAGGGGCTGCGCCACGGCGGGAACGACAGGAAAATCACGCCGCCCTCGGCCAAGCTGCCACGCAGCTGCAATATGATTTTTTCTAGCACTGGCATCGGGATATGCTCCACCACATCGTTCAGCACGATGAAATCGTACTTGTCGGTAAGCGGCTTTTCGAGCACGTCCTGGCAGTGGAACTTGACATTTTGCAGGCCATATTTTTCCTTTAAGAACTCGGCAACCTGCACGTGCGCCGGGTCGAGGTCAACGCCGTGCACGGTGCAGTCCCAGTTCTTGGCGTACCAGAGCGTCATGCCGCCCATGCCACAGCCGAAGTCGAGGACTTTCTTGCCGTTCAGGTCATAGCGGCTCCGCAGCAGCTGCTTGTCAAGGTGCAGGTGGCGTGCGTGCTCATCGAGGAAGTTGTTTTCTGCGTACTGCAATCCGGTCAGCAGGTGCTTTGGAAATGGGGTAGTTGTGTTTAATGTTGCTGTCATCTTTAATGGAATTTGTTAAGGAACTGTGCATCAATGAAACATATATTTTGGATAGCTTACTGTCTGCTGTCAGGTGAAGTTTACCCACAAATCTTGGCCAAAACCCCAGAGGGGTTGAACGTGAATAGCCCCTGAAAATCGGGGTGAAATGCGAGGCGAGAACGACCCCGGAGGGGGGGCAAACGTCAACAAGTTCGACCCCTCCGGGGTCGTTCCCGTACACCTGAAATCCCCGGATTGCCTGCCGACAGGCTGGCAATCCGGGGCCATTCACATTTGACCACTTCGTGGTCTTCATTGGTCAAAAGATGTGGGTAAACTTCACCTTCTTCAGGCAGGTTTTTCCCTTGAAACCGCTTAAATAATAAGTCTGTAGCCCTGCTATGCACTGATTTTTTAAACAGTTTTGAAGAAAAAATAGCTCGCCCAATCTTGTACGCTTTATTAATGGCCCGTTCTTAAGTGAAAAGGGATTTGATGGTTTCGTGGCTGTATGGTTTCAAGGTTTCAGATTTCGTTTTATGGGCAACA
>JALOMF010000501.1 GCA_025455635.1 Saprospiraceae bacterium
ACCGCCATATTGCCAACTATGATACACTAACGTTATTTTTGATATGAGGTTGATGATACACCCCCGTTTTGACAATCATTTGTAAATGAAACCTAAAATATGAAAGCCTCAATTCTGTCCGTTGATGCTGTGGCTGCTGACGCAGAACTTCTTGAAAAAAGCCTAAAAGATGTAGGGTTTAAATACGATTTTTTCAGGGTTAGCACCCTTCACGAGGGCATTGCCTTTATTGAAAAGCATTCCGTTGACCTTGCTTTTCTGGACATCAACCTGCCCGATGTTAACGGCTTCAAGGCCATCACCACTTTTTTGGAGTTGGCCCCGCAGGTACCTGTTGTGGTCGTCACCTCAACCAACAACGAGATTATCATCAATCAAAGCATCAAGGCGGGTGTCCAGGATTTCCTCCTCAAAGGCCAATTTGACGCCAAGTTGTTGTGCCGGGTAGCCCGGTTTTCGCTTCATCGCTTCAAAGTGCAAAGCAAGTTTGAAGTGACGGCCAAAGAACTGGAGGATTTCAAGAAACGATTTTTGGAGGCACAGAAAATGGCGAGTTTTGGTACTTGGGAAATGGATGTGGTCTCCAATGAAATGGTTTGGTCTGATGAGGTTTACCGCATTTTTTCGCTGGAATTTGGCAAATTCGTCCCAACCCTCTCCGAATACCTAAAATTCGTGCCCTCCGACGACCGCAGTGCCGTTGAGTCATTCTTCGAGGAAGCTGGCAAGGATGGAATTTTGCATTCGCTGGAGCACCGGATAGCCATTGATAGCTTGACAATGCGCTACGTGCTTGTGCAAGCCATGGTCAAAGTGGAAGAAGCCACCCACAAGGTCATGCTGGTGGGCAGTATTCAAGACGTCACGGAACGGAAGACCTCCGAACGGCTTTTGCTCGAAAAAGCCATTTCCAACCAAACGGCGAGCATACAGGAGGAAGTACTGGCCGACCTTGGGTTCCAGATTAGAACCCCGCTTTCGTCCATCGTGAACCTCATGTTTTTGCTCGGCAACACCGAGACTTCCAAACAGCAAGCCCTTTTCATCAACGACCTAAAAACCTCTGTGAATGACCTGTCGATTTCAGTCAACAACTTGCTGAATTTCTCGCTCATGGTCACCGACACGGTCAAGGTTCAGGAGGAGGACATCACCCTGCTTGAATTTCTTAAAGGTGCTGTCAACGTGGTGAAAATCAAGTCTGACACTGCCAAGATGTTCATCCAGTTCATGCCCAGTGACCGTATGCCCGAACGGGTTTCAGCCGACCCCAGAAAGCTGACCCAAGTTATTTACAACTTGGTGGAACATGCGCTTAGGCAAGGCGAGGAAAAAGAAACCATTATCGTCAAGGCAAGTTGCGGGCCACTTTACGAAGGGCAAATAGACTTGATTTTACAAATAGTTAGCAGTAATAAACAATTGAATGCCAGTGAGTTGCAGGAAGTGAATCAAGCAGAGGGCATCATCAAGCATGCGTTTGAAAACAACAAGGAACAAGTGCCCAAAAAGCGGCTCATCGGCTTGGCCATTTCGACCAAGCTCATCAAATCCTTGAACGGTAGCATCACGTTCCAGAACCTATCCCCTGTAGGCTCTGAAATCTTGGTGAAAATCCCTGTCAAACCATCGAAAAAGAAGCAGTTTGCATCAGGGGAAGTCCCAATTGCACCACTCAAGATACTCATGGTCGAAGACCACTTCCTCAACCAATTGGCAACTAAAAAAGTCCTTCAGACTTGGTCGAATTTTGTCACTGTTGACATCGCAGAGAATGGCCAGCTTGGCTACGAAGCCGTAAGGGATGGCGACTATGACCTCGTGCTCATGGACATTCAAATGCCGGTCATGAACGGCTTGGATGCGGCTAGGAAAATCCGTGAATTTAGCCAGATTCCCATCATTGCACTCACTGCCAATTCCAACAAACAGGAAGAGGAAAAATGCCTGGAAATAGGCATGAACGACTACCTGTCCAAACCTTATAAACCGCACGAATTGTACGAGAGAATCTTGGCTGTTATGTCAATGGTTGCCGTATAAATTGGGTTAAGTTTCCAAGCCCAATTCAAGCTGGCAGGACTTTTATCAAACTTGCCATCATTTATTGTTTTCTTTGCTGCGCAAATGCAGGAAAAATGTTGACTCAGAAAGCAAAATACGCCATCAAGGCATTGGTCCACCTAGCCAAAGAAGAAGGACTTTCAAAGACCAAGGACATTGCGGAGCAATGCCACATCCCGAAGAAGTTCCTCGAATCCATCCTCATCGAGCTGAAAAACCACCACCTCGTCGAGAGCGTGCAGGGTGCCCACGGTGGCTACCGGCTTTTGAAAAAACCCGAGAACATCAGCCTCGCCGACATCCACCGCATGTTCGAGGGGCCGATTGCACTTACCTACTGTGCTTCCCTCAATTTCTACAAAGTCTGCACCGACTGCGACGACCTCGCCACCTGCGAAGTGCGTCGGGCCATGACCTACGTGCGCATCCAAACCCTCCAAGCACTGCAGGACATCACCGTGCAGCGCATGGTGGAAGGGAACGATTTGCCAGCCTAAATGCGCTAGGGAACTAATCGCTCGGTTCCTCAAAACTTTTCCTCGTCATCAATATTGAGCAACGGGTTTACGTAAACCCTGTTCGGTACTTTCTGCTGGTTGAAGCGGTAGTGGAAGGATAGCAGCACCATGCGGGATTGCCACAAAAAATTGTCTTCGGAGAAAAAGGTCACATCCTCGGAGAAGGAACGGCGGCGGCGGCTGTTGAACAGGTCGTTCACGCTGAGGGTAATTGTGCCGTTTTTATTCAAAAAATCAAAGCCAAAGGCAATGTCGAGCGCCGTGGTGGCCCGGTTGAGGCCCTGCGTCGTGACCCTGGGCGCCGAATAGCTGAGGGTGGCCTGGGTGTGCAGTTTTTCACGGATGCTGTACCTCGAACTGGCTTTGGTATCCATGGAATACGAACCGCCGCCAACGAATACCTCCTTCCCCTCGTGCCTGAAACTCCCCTCGGAAAGCGAATGGTAGAGGTTCACGTCGCCATTGACCCGCCATTTTTTATTGGGAAAATAGGCGTAGGTGAACTCCACCCCGTAATTCCTTTTGAAATCGAGGTTCTCAGCCTGCGTTACGGTTATGCCCGGCGAATCGGAGTCCACCCGTTGCAGCCGCTTGATGACGTCCTGCGTGTGGCGGTAGTACGCCACCGTGCTCAGCGACCCCTTTTGCCAGTAGCGGATATGCCCCAGCTCGAAGGCATTGGTGTATTCCGGATTGATATTGGGGTTGCCCCGGTAGATGTTGCGGCGGTCACGGATGGTGAAAAACGGGTTCAAGTCCGAGTAAACCGGGCGCTGGATGCGGCGGCTGTAGCTCAATTGGAAGGCATCTTTATCCGTCAGTTTATAGGTCAAAAACGAGCTGGGGAACAGGTCGGTATATCTGCTCGAATTAGTCTGGTTGGTGGCAAGCAGTTTGGTCGTCACGTCCGAGTTCTCAAGCCGTAAGCCTGTTTGCCAAGAAAACTTTTTGATGGTATGTCCAAAATTGACGTAAATCCCATGAATCGCTTCTTCATAAAGGAATTCATTGGTAAAATCTGCATCTGGGTTTTCAATGCTATTTATCACTTCCTTTACTTC
>JALOMF010000502.1 GCA_025455635.1 Saprospiraceae bacterium
TTGGTGGAAAAGCATGGTGCAGATGCACGAAAACATCGTCGGCCTTGACGCCGCCATCTTCATGCACCCCAGTACCTGGAAGGCCAGCGGCCACGTGGATGCCTTCAACGACCCGCTCGTGGACAACAAGGACAGCAAGCGCCGCTACCGGGCCGACCAGCTCATCGAGGGTGTGATGGAAAAACTGGAGGAGAAGGCCGACAAAGAGGTCGAGAAGGCCAAAAAGCGCTTCGGTGAGACCTTCGATGAAAAGCTCTACCGGGAAACCAACCCCCGTGTGTCGGAGTACCTGCAAAAGGCCGCCAGCATCAACGACCGCATGAACGAGGCGCTGCGCAACGGCGACATGCCCGCCCTCACGGCCCTCATCAACGAGCTGGAAATCGCCGACCCGGACACGGGCAGCCGCAACTGGACGGAGGTGCGCATGTTCAACCTCATGTTCAATACCCAGCTCGGCAATATCGCTGGCGAAGAAGGCAAGCTCTACCTCCGCCCAGAGACGGCGCAGGGTATCTTCGTCAACTTCCTAAATGTGCAGAAGACCACCCGCCAGAAGCTGCCCTTCGGCATTGCGCAGATTGGCAAGGCGTTCCGCAACGAAATCGTGGCACGGCAGTTCATCTTCCGCATGCGGGAGTTCGAGCAGATGGAGATGCAGTTCTTCGTGAAGCCCGGCACCCAAAAGGACTGGTACGACTACTGGAAGCAGTTCCGCCTCAAGTGGCACCTGGCCCTCGGCACATCGCCGGACAAGCTCCGTTTCCACGACCACGAGAACCTGGCCCACTACGCCGATGCCGCCGTGGACATCCAGTTCGAGTTTCCGTTCGGTTTCCGGGAGCTGGAGGGCATACACTCCCGCACCGACTTCGACCTGACCGAGCACCAGAAGCTCTCCGGCAAAAAGCTCCAATACTTCGACCCGGAAAGCAACGAGAACTATGTACCGTTCGTCGTGGAGACCAGCATCGGCTGCGACCGCATGTTCCTCGCCATGATGGGCAATGCCCTCGTGGAAGAGGCCGTCGGCGATAACTCGGACGGCGAGGGCAACTCCCGTGACGTGCTCAAACTGCACCCGGCCCTCAGCCCGCTGAAATTCGCCGTGATGCCGCTCAAGCGCAACGAGACGGGCCTCGTGGCCAAAGCCAAGCACATCTTCAACCAACTCAAGTTCCACTTCCCCGGCCAGTACGACGACACGGGCAGCATCGGCAAGCTCTACCGCCGCCAAGATGCCATCGGTACACCGTTCTGCATCACCGTGGACTTCGAGAGCCTCGAAAACGATACCGTGACCATCCGGGAGCGGGACAGCATGGCGCAGCAGCGGGTCAGCATCTCCGCACTGGAGGGCATGATTCGGGAGAAGGTGGATATGGCGCAGTTGTTTCGATAATAGGTTCCCTTCGGGAATGACAAAAGGATGATGGGGGCGTGTAGTCTCCATTCTTCTGATTCGAAAATATGAAAAGGGGTGGTGCCGAGGGCGCTGCCCCTTTTTGTTTTATCCGAATAATTCATCGAAAGTATGCACCTGTGCATTGCTCCTTTTTTGCATTGTATCGCCGCCATAAATCAAGTGCAAATGCGTATCGGGTGCCGTTTTTAGGAAATGGTTCAATCCATCGAAAAACTGAGGCTGGATGGTCTTGCCGATTTTGATTTCGTAGGCATGTCGCTGCGTTCCTTCATCAAAAAGCAAGTCAATTTCGTTGTGTTGGCTATCGTTCCAGAAGTAAAAGAGCTGGCGCTCGCCCCGGTTGTAGTATTTTTTCATCATTTCATTGATGACCAGGTTCTCGAAAAGTGGGCCTCGTGCAAAATGGACGTTCAATTCGCTGGCTGACCTTAGCCCCATTAAGTAAGCAGCCAGGCCTGTGTCATAAAAATAAACCTTTGGCGATTTAATGACCCGCTTGTTGAAATTGCTGTGGTAGGGCGGCAGGCGGTAAACGATATAGGACGTTTCCAGCACGGAAAGCCAAGCATTGACGGTCTTGTTGTCAATGCCTACCTCGATGGCCAAATTGTTTTGGTTAAGCAGTTGCCCTGTCCTGCCCGCCAACAATTGCATGAAACGCTGAAAAGCCAATAGGTTTTGAACATTGATAACCTGCCTTACATCCCGTTCGATATACGTTTGCAAATAATCCGCATAAAAATTGGCAGATGGAATGGCTTGGGCATATTGCCTTGGATAAGCGCCCCGGTACAAGAACTCAGACCAGTCGGGAAGTGCATATTCGCTGGACTGCAATTCGGCATAAGAAAACGGCAACAGCGAAAACACCGCCACCCTGCCCGCCAGCGATTGCGTGATGCGCTCCATAAGCAAGAAGTTCTGGGAGCCAGTCAGGATATATTCCCCGTTTCGCTTTCGAAGGTCGGTGTAGGTCTGCAAATAGGAAAACAGCTCTGGCACGTATTGAACTTCGTCGAGGATGACGCCATCCTGCCAAGTTTCCAAGAAACCCCTGGGGTCGCTTTTTGCAAAATCCCTATTGTCGGGGTCTTCAAGGCTGAGGTAGCTGTAATCGGGCCGTAGCTGCTGCGCAAAAGTCGTCTTGCCCGATTGCCGAGGGCCTGTGATGGTAACGATTGGGTACTTTCCGAGCATCCAATCCACCTTGTCGTATAGAAGTCTTCTAACCATTTTTTGTAAAATTGGAATTCAATTCCAAAATTACAAAAAAATTGGATGGTGGGTTGACTTCAGGAGAAGAAGCAGTGGTGGTTGGGAATATGGTGTTAGGGAGCTATCCAAGGTTGGTGATGTTTTTTGCATAGGTGGAGTCTGAGGTACTTGCCATTTGGAATTAAGTTTTAAAGGTGAAAGGTTATGGTTGAGTTTATGATAATGTAATTAACAGTCAGCTCCGGTGTCGTGTCCAGCAATTGCTGGGTATGAGTTCTGACTCATTGTTGTGTGCAGATTTTTAATTAAATTATTTTATTAGTTTTTCTGCTAATTCTTTCTTTTGAAGAACGACTTCTTCGATAGTTAGAAACCTTCCTTCGTGTTGTTCAATTTGGTCAATACAAATATCGACTTTTTCATATACCCCATATTTGTAATGATGGTTTTTGAGAATCTCTTCATATTCAACAAGATTCCATGCCCACTTTCCATTTTCAGGGATTTTACCTTTTGAAATCATCTTATCCGATACTATGTTTTCCCAAACACTATTAATCAAATGATTTCTTATAAAAGGTACGAATTTTTTCTTGTATCCATCTATTAAATCGGGCACGTGAAAAAGACCTATTTCATTTGTATTGTTCGTATTATTAAATCCTGTGAATACATACCCTTCTATATAAATGCCGATCATAACCCAGTCTTTGATTGCTTCAGGAATATTGAATTTCTTTTTTATCTCAATCATTTTTGTATTAGCGAAAATAAAATCTTTTAAAGTATAGTTGCCCGCTGAATTGTCAATAATATCAATGACGTTTTCTCCGAATACTTTTAACCAATCTACATAACAAGTAGGTAAGGTGATGTTAAATTTATTTTCCGCCGACCTGATTTCAGATTCCGAGACTCCTCTAATTGATTGTCCAATTCCATCAAATTCTGAAAGAATCTCATTTCTTAAAGTTTCAAAATATTGTCGAAAAT
>JALOMF010000503.1 GCA_025455635.1 Saprospiraceae bacterium
GGACAATTACGGGGACAAAAAGCCCGTCTATCAGAACCCAGAGGCGACCCTGCACGACATTGGCGACGGCGTGCTTTGCCTCGAATACCAGAGCAAGGCCAACACGATGGGCGAGGGCGTGCTGCGTGGCATCAACGATGCCATCCGCATCGCCGAAGAGGGCGAGTGGAAGGGCCTCGTGCTCGGCAACAACGCCAAGAACTTCTCCGTCGGCGCCAACCTGATGATGGTGGCCATGATGGCCTACGAACAGGAGTGGGATCAGCTCAACATGGCTGTGAAATTCTTCCAGGACACCGTGATGCGCTGCCGCTATTCGGGCATCCCGGTCGTAGCGGCCACGCAGGGCTACGTCTTCGGCGGGGCTTGCGAGACCATCATGCACTGCGACGCCGCCGTTTGCGCAGCGGAAAGCTATATCGGCCTCGTGGAAGTGGGCGTCGGTCTGCTGCCTGGCGGGGCCGGCACGAAGGAGTTCGCCGTGCGGGCCAGCGATGCCTTCTTCGAGGGCGACGTGCAGATTCCGACCTTGATTGAAAAATTCAAGACCATCGCCTTGGCTTCCGTGGCGACTTCTGGGCACGAGGCGTTCAAGCATGGTTATTTGCTCCGCAACAAAGACCAGGTGGTGCTGAACGGCCAACGCAACATTGCCGAAGCCAAGCAAAAAGTGCTCGAACTCGCCGACAACTACGTGCAACCGCTTCAACGACAGGATGTCACGGTGCTGGGCCGCAGCGGCTTGGCCTCGCTCTACGTGGCTGCCAACGAACTGAAACTCGGCAACTACGCCAGCGACCACGACATCAAGATTGCCAAGAAAATCGCCTTCGTGCTCTGCGGCGGTGACCTGACTGGGGTACAGCAAGTGAGCGAGCAGTACTTGTTGGACTTGGAAAGGGAGGCGTTTATGAGCCTTTGTGGGGAGCAGAAGACGTTGGAAAGGATTCAGTTTATGTTGACGAATAATAAACCACTCAGGAATTAAAGCACATGAGGTGACATCTTTTTGCCTGCGATAATCTTGATATTAACAGGGTTTTCAAAGGCAAAAAGGTGTCATCTTATGGGCGGCGGTTTCGAGATGACACCTTTTTGCCATTAACGTTTCTGCTATTTTGCAAATGTGAAGCTGGCAAAAAGATGTCACCTCAAAACCTATAAAAATCGAAAATCATGCAAGACGCATATATCGTAAAAGCATACCGCTCCGCAGTAGGCAAAGCCAAAAAAGGCGGCTTCCGCAACTACCGCTCCGATGACCTCGCAGTGGATGTCATCAAATACCTGCTGGCGCAAACCCCCGAACTCGACCCGGCCCTCGTGGACGACCTCATCGTCGGCTGCGCAAACCCGGAAGGGGAGCAGGGCTTGCAGGTTGGACGGCAAATCTCGGTGCGGGCGCTGGGCAAGACCGTTCCAGGCATGACCGTGAACCGCTACTGTGCCTCCGGTTTGGAGACCATTGCCATCGCTACCGCAAAAATCAGGGCGGGCATGGGGCAGTGCTATATCGCTGGCGGGGCGGAGAGCATGAGCATGATCCCGATGACGGGCTATAAACTGGCGCCGAGCTACCAAGTGGCCATTTCCACGCCGGAATACGTGACGGGCATGGGCAACACTGCCGAAGCCGTGGCTGCCAAATGGGGCATCACCCGTGAGATGGGCGACGAGTTCTCCGTGCGCTCCCACCAAAAGGCAGCGGCGGCCATTGCTGCTGGCAAGTTCAAGGATGAAATCGTGCCGGTAAACGTCACGGAAGTCTTCGTGCAGGACAACAAACGGGTGGAGAAATCCTTCCTGATTGACACCGACGAGGGCGTGCGGGCGGATACGAGCTTGGAGGGCCTCTCCAAACTGAAACCTGCCTTCAAAAACGGCGGCGTGGTAACGGCGGGCAATTCCTCGCAGACCAGCGACGGTGCGGCCTTCGTGCTGGTGATGAGCGGCGATTTGGTAAAACAACTGAACCTGACGCCCATCGCCCGTTTGGTTTCCTGTGCCGTGGCGGGCGTGGAGCCGCTCTACATGGGCATTGGCCCATGCGCTGCCATCCCGAAGGCACTGGCCCAAGGCGGCTTGACGCTGAACGACATCGAGCAGATAGAACTGAACGAAGCATTTGCTGTGCAGGCCCTCGCCGTGATTCAGGAGGCTGGCCTCAATCCCGACATCGTGAACGTGAACGGCGGGGCCGTGGCGCTTGGCCACCCGCTGGGCTGCACTGGGGCGAAGCTTTCCACGCAGCTTTTCAATGAAATGCGCAGAAGGAAGCAGAAATATGGGATGGTGACGGCTTGCGTTGGGGGCGGGCAGGGGATTGCGGGGGTGTATGAGTTGTTGGGGTAAAACGATAAAATTGATAATTTCAGTGCAAAAGCTTTTCTTAGCTTTATTTTTCTTGGAATTAAATGTTGCTTGTGGGCAACAACTCATTTTCCGTGGGTATCCCTTAGATACTATTTCAATTTTTGGTTCTGCTGGTTATTATCATTTTGATGAAAAAGGAACAACCACAGGTAGGGAAGATGTCTATGTGATAGCATTTGACAATCAATTTAAGTACTACAAAGTAGTTGATTGCAAACGGAATAGGATTTTAAACACCATTCACCCGGATACATCAATCATTGAAACAAAGCATTTTTATAGACAAGCTGGGAAACAAATTCCCACAATTTTGCTTGATAATTTATGTTCGGCTTTAAATTCAAAGATGACGCACCCAATATTTTCTAGTCTGTTTATTCAGGAACAAGATTTTTTTTCATTAGTTGACAAAAAGCACATCCTTGAAGTCGCAAAAAGGTACAAAGAAGATTGGCAATTTAAACGGCGGTATTCAAGTAGAGAAGAAAACAAAATATTATACAAAGGCTGTCAAAACATTGATACTTTTAATCTATTTCTCACGTCAAGATTTGATACTTCTGGCTATGTTATGGTTACTGATGTTTGGGACGAGATAAATATTTCTATTAAAACTGCTAACCAATGCCATTCATTTGAAGGTAAATATCCAAATCCTTTTAGACAGCCTTGGTATGAACATAGTCTTGAAGGCAATACAATTACCATATTGAATTTGGATATCAACAGGGCTTTAGTTTCAATCTTACCTGATAAATTTTATCGAAAAGATTCGATAGCATTTCCTGAACTGATTAAAACTTATATCAAATGGTATTTACAACGAAGAGATATTATAAGTTATTTGGAATGAGTAATTAGTATTTCAATTTGGAGCAAATCAATTATTTAACTTCAGTAACACCCTCCGCCGCCAACTTCGCCGAAGTCATGAGCAAGGTCTACGAGCGCGGGACGAGCGACTCGGACGCGCGCACGCTCTGGGCCGCTCTGAAGATCGACGTGCACCCGCTCAGCGAGAGTCAGGCCGATGCCGCGGCGCGCCTGCGGCCGGTCACCCGCTCGCTCGGGCTCTCCTTGGGCGATCGCTGCTGCCTGGCCTTGGCCAGCGAGCTGAAGGGCGCTTCGGTCGTGACCGCCGATCGAGCCTGGAAGGCCATCAAGGGCTTTCGGTTCACCTTCGTTCGCTGAACACGCGCGCGACCCCAGGAACCGAGCGCCCTCGGCGCGGCCCAGCGCTG
>JALOMF010000504.1 GCA_025455635.1 Saprospiraceae bacterium
TGACAGTCATCGGGTTCAGCGACGGGGGCTACACGGCCTATCAATTGGCGGCGATGTTCCCCCATCGGGTAAAAAAAATGGTGGTGATGGGTGCCGGGGCATTGTCGCCCGGCGACAGGGAGTTCAATTTCACGGCAGCGCAGGCCAAGCAAATGGACCCTGCCTTCATTGCACAGCACCTACGACTGAACCCCGAACCGGACAGGCTAGAGGAAATGTTCGCCGGGGTTTGTGCCTGCTACAACAAGGTCACGGTTGGCAAGGAAATGCTTGGCGCTATTAAATGCCCGGTACTGGTCATGGCGGGCGACCAGGACGGTGGCAACCCAGTGGAACGGATCGTGAGTGCCGCCCGGCATATCCCACAGCACCAAATCAGCATCATTTCCAATACGGGGCATGGGTGTTTTTTGGAGAACTGGCAGGCGGTTTGGTCGAGCGTGATGCTTTTTTTGAGGGTTGAGGGGTAAGGGTTGCCGTTCCTCCTTTTCACGCAGGTGCATCATTTCACGTCTTTCATCGCCTTGGCGATGGTAGGCGAAAACGAGTGGCAGGTAGTGGGAATTTCCCCTATATCCGAAGTTTGGGATAAATAGGTTTGGTAAGTATTGGGATTGCATTTGCCCTGACACAAGTCATTGGGCATACTGATAATTGTCATTTATTAAGCTGTGGACACTCCTTCCCTTTGCAAAATAAAAGATAAAGACACCTTTATTTCTTTAACTACATTTTTTCACCAAACACATCCGGTCATGCTATCGAAAAATCAGGCAAGGACTTTTTTTCTGGGGGGAACGGTGGTATTCTTCCTTATCTTCTTAGGGCTGTCTTGGCACACCTTGGCAAGGGAAGTGCCCAAGCAGACCAATGCCCAGAACCTCACGGAATCCGTGATTAGGGGCAAGGAGATTTTTGACAAAAACAACTGCATGGGCTGCCACACCATAATGGGCGAGGGGGCCTATTATGCACCAGAACTCACCAAAGCATACGAGCGCAAGGGCGAAGCCTATCTCAAGACCGTGCTGACGGTCAAGGAGCCTTGGGCGCCCCGTGGCAGGAAGATGGTGGCTTATGCTATGTCCGACCAGGATGCCAACGACGTCATTGCCTTCTTGAAATGGGTCGGCGAGGCAGACCTGAACGGTTTCCCGCCCAAGCCCGATTTGCAGAGCAAAGTGCCCGTTCCTGCCAAGTGATTGGCACTGTTTAACTCAATTCCGTGACGCAAAGACAGGCACCGTCAACCATTTGCCTTCCACCGTTCTAAAAATCAATTCAAAATGAAATATAAATCTCAACAAATAGCTTGGTGGTTCTTCGCCCTCAGCGGTGTGCTGTTGCTGCTGCAAATCACCTACGGCTTCATCATGGCTTTCGCCCACCTCGGCTACGATGGGCTGCACGACCTCATCCCCTTCAACGCCGCCACGGCCACCCACAAGAACCTGTTAGTGGTCTGGATACTGAGCGGCTTCATGGGCGCTGCCTATTTCATCATCCCCGACGAGGCCGAGCATGAACTGATTTCCGTGCCGCTGGCAAAGTTGCAGTTCTGGAGCCTTGCCATCGTGGGCGTCGTTGCGGTGATAGGCTTCCACCTCAACTGGTGGGAGGGCCGCAAGTTCCTCGAAATCCCCCGCCCGCTCGACTACCTCGTGGTGGTCAACGTGCTGCTGTTCCTCTACATCATCATCATGACGCTTTGGAAAGGTAAAAAGCGCACCACCACTTCCCTCGTGCTCACGATGGGCCTGCTGTTTGCAGCGCTGCTCTACCTGCCCGGCATGATTTGGTTCGACAACCAAACGATGGACTCGTTCTTCCGCTGGTGGGTGGTTCACCTCTGGGTGGAGGGCGTATGGGAACTCATCATGGGCGGCATCCTCGCCTACCTGCTCATCAAGCTGACGGGCGTTGACCGGGAGGTCATCGAGAAATGGCTATATGTCATTGTGGGCCTAACCTTCATTTCGGGCGTGCTCGGCACGGGCCACCACTACTATTATATCGGCACGCCGAAATACTGGCTGCTCATCGGCGGCATCTTCTCCGCAATGGAGCCGCTGGCCTTTTTGGGCATGGCACTCTTCGCCCTAGCCATGTATCGCAAGGGCGAGAAGCGCCACCCCAACCAAATGGCCTTGTACTGGACGCTCGGCACGGCAATCATTTCTTTCGTGGGTGCTGGCTTGTTGGGCGTGGCACATACCCTGCCTGCCGTCAACATGTACACGCACGGCACTTTTGTCACCGCCATGCACGGCCACATGGCCTTCTGGGGCGCCTATGGGATGTTGGTGCTGGGCATGATTACCTACGCCATGCCGCTGATGACCGGACGCAAACTATATACTGCCCCCGGTGCCAGCTACGCCTTTTGGCTCTCCAATATCGGCATGGTAGGCATGACAACCGCCTTTGCGGCAGCAGGCGTGACGCAGGTCTATCTCGAACGAAAAGTGGGCATGGACTTCATTGACACCCAACAGGCGATGGAGGTACACTTCCTCGTGCTCATTGCTGCAGCAGCATTGTTCACCACAGGCATCGTCATGTTTGTGGTCAATTTCTTCAAGTACGGCAGGCCGACGGACGAGGCGCTGGAGCGTTCATAGTTTCAAGCAAAAAGGGCGAGGCATTTTAGTTGGTTGTTTTTCAAGTTGTGATGAGTTGTCAAAATTTGCGCATGTGCCTTGCCCTTTTTGCTTTTCAAGCATGGTTTAGAAGGTTTAGAACAGGCCACAAATAAACCTCCTAAACCTCCTAAACCCGCTAAACTTTCACCATGAAAATCAAGGAGCAACCCTACTACCGCCCAATGGGCAAGGAAGTCGAGGTTTTCACCCATTGCTACGAAAACAAGCTGGCCGTGCTGCTGAAAGGCCCCACCGGCACGGGTAAGACCCGCTTCGTGGAGCACATGGCGCACCGCCTCGACCTGCCGCTCATCACGGTCGCCTGCCATGAGGAAACCTCGGCCATTGACCTCACCGGGCGCTATATCCTAAAAGGCGCCGAGACCATCTGGCAGGACGGGCCGCTGACTACCGCTGTGCGCAATGGGTGCATCATCTATTTGGATGAAATAGCCGAGGCCCGCCCCGATGTCATCGTCGCCGTCCACTCCCTCACCGACCACCGCCGGCACCTCTTCCTCGACAAACTGCCGGAAGAAGTGCCCGCCGCCGACTCGTTCATGCTCGTGGCCTCCTACAATCCCGGCTACCAGCGGGGCTTCAAGGAACTGAAGCCCTCCACCCGACAGCGCTTCGTCTCGCTGGCCTTCAATTACCCCGACGAAAAAATGGAGCGGGAAATCGTTGAAAGCGAGTCGGGCATCGAAACGATGGATGCCAAGCGGCTGGTTAACATCGCCAACAAAATCCGAAACCTGAACGAACTGGGGCTGATGGAGACCGTTTCGACCCGCCTCGTGGTGGATGCCGCCAAGCTCATCCACAGCGGGCTGCCCAAGCGCCTCTCCGTGGAAGTTGGCATGATTCAGCCCCTCACCGACGACAACGAGACACTGGCGGCGTTGAAGGATTTGGCGGATTTGATGATATAAAAATGATAAACGATGAATGATAAATGATGAATCGGGAG
>JALOMF010000505.1 GCA_025455635.1 Saprospiraceae bacterium
AAGCCGCTGTTTTGGGCAAAATGGAGGCGAGGGTTTTCACCGTGGAGCGGCAAGAGGCGCTCTACCTGAAGGCCAAGGCCATGCTGGAAGCGCTGGGCCTAACGAACGTCCGATGCTACTACCGCGATGGCACGAAGGGGCTGCGGGAGTTCGCACCCTACGATAAAATCATCGTGACGGCAGGCGCCCCCGAAGTGCCCACAGTGCTGCTCGACCAGCTGAGGATTGGCGGCAAACTGGTCGTCCCCGTCGGGGTAGGCTCGCAGCGGATGCTCCGCATAACCAAAGACTCGGAAACGACGTACACGGAAGCGGATTTTGGCGACTTTAAGTTCGTGCCGTTCATCGGCGGGCTGGAGAACGACAAATGATTGAAGGCGGCGGTGGCTTCCCCGCTTACAATTCTCGTTAACCTTGCCTAACTTTGCGCCCTGATTTTTTCCTAACCAATTTATAAAACAGCAATTAAATGGTAATGGACTGAAATACTGGCTTGGCCGCACACCAAATTTCCCAGATTCATCATACTACCATTTATCCTGCCTCGGCAGGCAAACATTTATCTTTCAGAATATGGCGCAGGTAGAACTGATTATGCCCAAAATGGGCGAGAGCATCATCGAAGCCACCATCCTCCGGTGGGCAAAGAAAGTGGGCGACCGGGTAGAGCAAGACGAAACCATCCTCGAAATAGCCACCGACAAAGTGGACTCCGAAGTGCCCTCCCCCACGGCAGGCGTCATTGCCGAGCTATTTTTCAAAGAAAACGATGTGGTGCCTGTCGGCAAAGCCATCGCCATCATCGCCGTAGGCGACGAAGCCTCGGCACCAAAGCCATCGCCAGCCGTCAAGGAAGCGGCATCGGCGAATGGACACTCCAATGGCAGTGTGCAGGCAGCGCCCGTTCAAGTGGCAGCCCCCACAGCAGCCGCAGCGGTGCATGAGCCACAGGCCGCATCTGGCCGTTTTTATTCCCCATTGGTAAAAAACATTGCGAAAGCAGAAAATATAAGCACCGCCGAGCTGGAGCGCATACCCGGCACTGGCCAAGCTGGCCGTGTGACGAAGCAGGATATTTTGGCCTTTGTGGAAAATCGCCAGTCGGAAGTCCACAGTCCACAGCCCGCAGTCCACAGCCCTGCACCTGCTCCAATGGCAACTCCCGCCCAGCCAGTTAGCAGTGCCCCCCAATCCGCAATCCGCAATCCGAATTCCGAAATCATCGAGATGGACCGGATGCGCAAGCTCATCGCCGACCACATGGTGATGTCGAAGCACACCTCGCCGCACGTGACCAGCTTCGTGGAGGTGGACGTGACGGACATCGTCAACTGGCGGGAGCGGGTGAAGGGCGCTTTTGAGAAAAAATATGGGGAGAAAATCACCTTCACGCCCATTTTCATGGAGGCGGTCGCAAGGGCCATCAGTGATTTCCCGATGATAAACGTCTCGGTGGACGGCAACCGCATCATCGTCAAAAAAGACATCAATATCGGCATGGCCACGGCACTGCCGACCGGCAACCTCATCGTGCCCGTCATCAAAAACGCCAACACGATGAACCTCGTCGGCCTGACCAAATCGGTGAACGACCTCGCTGCTCGTGCCCGGATTGGCAAGCTGAAACCGGAGGAAATCCAGGACGGAACCTTCACCCTCACCAACGTCGGCACCTTCGGCAACGTGATGGGTACGCCCATCATCAACCAGCCGCAAGTGGCCATCATGGCCGTGGGCGCCATCCGCAAGAAGCCCGCCGTGGTGGAAACGGAATACGGCGACCTGATTGCCGTGCGGCAAATGATGTTCCTCTCCATGAGCTACGACCACCGGGTGGTGGACGGGTCGCTGGGCGGTTCGTTCATCCGTCGGGTCGGGGATTATTTGGAGAAGTTTGATGGGAAAAGGGAGGTGTAGGATTGGAAATTGAGAAATTAGGAAATTAGAAATTGGGGGCTTATGAAAATGGACAAGAACAAACTGCTGCTTTTTGCACTCCTCATCTTTGGCTCGGTCGGCTGCGACCGGGTGACGAAGGACTTGGCCCGTGAGCACCTCAGCGGCCTCGGCGAGCTTTCCTACCTGAACGATACTTTCCGGCTTGTGTATGTGGAGAACCCCGGGGCGGCACTGAGCTTCGGGGCCGATTGGCACCCCGACCTCAAGTTTTGGATACTGAGCCTGCTGCCGCTCACGGTACTGCTGCTGGTCTTTGGTTTTGTCCTGAAAAACTTGAACAAGTTGAGCCTAGTGCATATCCTGGGGCTGGGCCTCATCATCGCTGGCGGTCTAGGCAACCTGCTCGACCGCTTTTTCAACAACAGCCTCGTGCCCGATTTCATGAACCTCGGCGTGAACGACCTCCGCACGGGCATCTTCAACGTGGCGGATGTGTGTATATCGGCGGGCATCGTCATCACGCTGGTGTATTATAGGAGTATGGAGCGGGCGACGGCGTGAAGGTATTTTTTGTTAAAATTTAATAGCATTAGCAGTGATTGAAGGCGAAAGCTGTTCTAGGTACTTAAGCAGATAACCAAAATAATCTTCGATGCTAATGGAACCTATTCGATGGGTGCAGTTTGTGTTCCTTGTACTTATATCGCTACAGCCGTCCAATTCAATGGCGCAACAAAAAAAGCAGTCAGCCAAAGGCTTTGAAATTGGTATTGATGTGCTGCCATATATTGTTCAAATTGGTGACGATATCCCTGGCCTTCGCAAAGACTGGGAGGTATTTTTTAAATCTAAAATGGAAAAAGGGGGGATTCGGTTAAAGGTAGGGCATTATAACGAACCAATACACGAAAAAAAGCTATTTAAAACAGTGCAAGTAACAACGGCTTGTGCAGACCCTACTTTTTTTAAAAATGAGATATATCCTTATGATTTTTATTTCTTCACCATTGGGTATGAAGCTAAGAAAAATATCAAGTGGCTTGAAATCATATACGGGCTTGACTTAAGCTATAGTCGTTATAAAGGCCAAACAATAGTTCGTAAAGTTTTTTGCTCTGGTGTGATAAATGGAGAGCAGATTGGAGGAGAAAGCCTTTGGAAAATAATTCCTAAAAGCAATTATTTCGGCTTGGGTGCTACACCATTTTTAGGTGTTAGACTGCCAGTGCTAAAACGTCTTAACCTCACACTTGAAACAGGTGTTCAGTGTAATTTTGTTTTAGGTGACTATAGATATCTTCTGCCAGACTTGGATGAAGGTTATTATCATCCAAATGATTTTGAGCTAAATTGGGGCAGCTTGACAAGCGATATTGGAATTTCTTATGAGTTTTAACAGGTGTTGAATTTTTATAAAAGCTATAGAGGTGGCATGGCTTAAACCCCCGCCAGCCACTCCCTGAAAACCCGCTCCACCTCCGGCCCCGTCCAGTTACTTTCCAAGTCCTTGATTTCCAGCATCCTACGGAACAAATCTTCTTGCTGGCCCACGGCGGCCAATGCCCGGCTGTACGGCACGTGGCTGAAACTCACCATGGAATAAACAGACTGGAACTCGCTGGGGAATTTCTCGGCGAGGTGCTTCTCCACTTTTTTCCAAAGCAGGAATTTCGGGTCGGCCACCTTGTCCCGCATTTCGATGAAA
>JALOMF010000506.1 GCA_025455635.1 Saprospiraceae bacterium
GGCAGTTAGACAGTTGGCAGTGGGCAGTCAGTTGGCAGTTGTTTAGCCAGGTAGTGGGTGCTTGTCAGTTTGAGGTTGGCTGCAAAATCAGGTAGTCTGTTAACCTTTTAAAAGCAACATAACTATGGGAACATTTAGAGACCTCGTGGTTTACAGGAAGGCATTTAAACTGGCTATGGATATTTTCCAGGAGTCGAAAAACTTTCCCGACGAGGAAAAATATTCATTGACTGACCAAATCCGTAGAAGCTCAAGGTCGGTTTGTAGCTGCATCGGAGAGGCGTACCGCAAGAAAAAATATCCCAAGCATTTTGCCAGCAAATTGACCGATGCGGATAGTGAAAATACGGAAACTCAAGTCTGGAGCGATTTTGCCCTGACTTGTAAATATATTTCAAAGCCAAAATACGATAATTGGATTGCTGAATCTGAAGAAGTAGGTAGGATGTTGAACTCAATGATTGAAAACCCTGAAAAATTTGCTTGAAAATGGCCATAAAGCAGTCGTTGCTAATCAACTGCTCACTGACTGCCCACTGCCCACTGTCTAACTGAAAACTGACTTCCAACATGGACAAACTCTGGCTCATCATTCAACGTGAATACCTGACGAGGGTGAAAAAAAAGAGCTTCATCCTCATCACCTTGCTATCGCCCATCGCCTTTGTGGCGCTGTTTACCATCCCGGTGCTGGTAACGGTTTTTTCAGAAAAAGAGAAAAAAACGCTGCTCGTGCGGGACGACTCCGGTGTGTTCGTGCCGCCCACCGACACGGCGGCCACCGTCAGCTTCACGCTGGCACCGGAGCAGTTGGCCGAGCTGAAGGCGACCTACAAGCTGCGGGGCTTCGACGGGGTGCTGCACATCCCGGCCTTGCAGGGTGTCACGGACAAGGTGCAACTCCATTTTTTCGCTGAAAAACAACTCTCGCTGAGCGCCTTGGACGCCATCGAGGACGAGGTGGCCCGGCAGTTTGAAGCCAAAAAAATCAAGGACGCTGGCTACAGCGAGGCCGTGATGGACGGCTTCAAGACGAACGTGGGCATCGAGCAGCAGGAACTGGCCTTCAACGACAAGGGCGAATTGGTGGAAACGGGCAAGAAAAGCAGCGCAGAGCTGGCCACGGCCATCGGCTTTTTCTCCGGCTTCGTGATTTACATCGTGCTCATTTTCTATGGAGCGATGATCATGCGCTCGGTGATGGAGGAGAAGACGAACCGCATCGTGGAGGTCATCATCTCGTCGGTGAAGCCCTTCCAACTGATGATGGGCAAGATACTCGGCGTGAGCGCCGTCGGCCTGACGCAAATGCTGATTTGGATGGGCATGACCTTCGTGCTTTCGACCGTGATAACGGCCTTCCTCGGTGTGGACGCCGCCGCCATGCAGCCTGCCACGATGCCCGGCCAGGCCATTCCGCCCGAAGAAATGGCCTCTCAGGCTGGCAAACTCATGGAAATCATTACCAGCCAAAACTGGGGCTACATCCTGCCGCTTTTCCTGTTCTACTTCGTGGGGGGGTACTTCATCTACGCCTCGCTGTTCGCAGCCGTGGGCGCCAGCATGGGCGACGACATGGGCGAGAGCCAGTCCCTCTCGCTGGTGGCGATGGCGCCCATCATCCTCGCCATCATCTTCATCAGCCCGGTCATCGAGAACCCCACCGGGGCGCTGGCGAGGTGGCTGTCCATCGTGCCGCTGTTCTCGCCCGTGCTCATGCCCGCCCGCTTGGCCTTCGAGCCGCCGCTGTGGGAGGTGCTGCTCTCGATGGTGCTGCTGGCCGGGTCGGCGGTGTTTTTCGTCTGGCTGTCGGGGCGCATTTACCGGGTGGGCGTATTGCTTTATGGTAAAAAAGCGACGCTGGGCGAGATGCTGAAATGGACTTTTTCTAGAGAGTGAGAGAGTGAGAAGGGATTATTGGGAGGTGACTACGTTCATAAAATCCCATGCTACCAGCAGGGTTTCTCCTTCGTAATGCAGGCCCGGCGTGAGACGATGGCGGTGCAGGGCAAGTATCTCCTCGTTTTTTTTCAGAAAAGTAAAAATCGTGCGCATCACCTTGAAGTAGCGGCCAATCTCGTTCACCGAGGGCACGTCACGGCTGCCGAGCAGCTCCATCAGCCGCCGAAAACCATCAAAATCGTAAAGTACGTACTGTGCCGGGTAGCGGAAGGCGAGGTAGAGCGACACCATCCAGTAATTGTCGTCGTGGTAGTGGCTGTTGAGCTTGGAGGCCGGGTGCGCCTCGTGCCAAGCCGCCAACAGCTCGTCGCAGTGGAAGACGAAGCGCCCGATGCGCCCGTCCACGTCCTTGGCCTCGTTGAACAGGTCTTGGAAAATATGCCGCACAAACTCCCGGTCCAGCTCGCAGAAGCGGAGCATCATCTCCTTCGGCTCGTAGCTCTCCCGCTTCCAGAGGCGGCGGGAGCGGGAATTTTCGAGGCTCCGGTCATAGACCGAGCGCAGGTCGAGCGCCTCCAAGTCCCAGTTTTGCTGGAAAATGCGCTGCGACTCCCACGGCAAGTAGGGGTCGTGCTGCGGGTGCTGGCGCAAGAAATCGGCGTACTGCGCCACGGCCTCGTTGAGTTTTTGCAGGTTCATTTTTGTTTTTTTGCTTCGCAAAATTGGTGAAATAGTGAGGTTAAACCACCCACAACCCCGCCTCCCGCAGCCCCGCCCACTCCTCCGAGGCCAAAAAATCATCAAAACGCCCCCCTGCATGTTCCTCAAAATCCTTTTGCAGGGCCGCAAAGCTCATCACCGGATGGTCGCCGATTTTGAGCAGGGGCAGCACGTCCACGAGCCATTGGGCGAGGGTGGGGGAGGTCTCCAGTTCCCAAGCGTGCTGTTTGTGGTGAAAAAGCAGGGTGGCCGTGCCCTCCTCCTCGTCGAGGGTGGCGAGGGGCAGCGGGCCGTGCCAAGCGACGAGCGCCGTGGGGCGGGGCGTTTTTTCTTCCTGCTCCGCAATGCTTTTTTTGATAAAAGACTTGGAAACGCTGGGCTTCGGCACCGGGAAGTCGAACCAATCGGCCAAGCGGAAATCGAAGCAGACGCCGTGCATGTAATTGAACAGCGACTTGCGAAGCCCCTCGCCGAACAGGTCGTGGTCGGCGCCCGTGGGGTCGTCGTGCCAGCGGTCGTTGTCGGCAAAGCCAGCGAAGGTGGGGCCGGTCTCCGCCACCCCGAAGGCAGCGGGGTCGAGGCCGACCGGGCTGTGCGCCGTCATTGCGAAGCGGTGCCAAAACCCGGACTGCACCACGCCCGCCTCGAAGAGCTGGCGCACCATTTCGAGGGCGTCCATGGTCTCTTGCGCCGTCTGCGTCGGGAAGCCGTACATCAGGTAGGCGTGTACCATGATGCCCGCCTCGGTGAAGTGGTGCGCCACACGGGCCACCTGTGCCACGGTCACGCCTTTTTTCATCAGGGCCAACAGGCGGTCGCTGGCCACCTCCAGGCCCCCGCTCACGGCGATGCAGCCCGAAGCAGCCAGCAGTCGGCAGAGGTCGGCGGTGAAGGATTTTTCGAAGCGGATGTTCGTCCACCAAGTGACGGTGAGGCGGCGGCGCAGGATTTCCAGCGCCAGGTCACGCAGCAGGGCGGG
>JALOMF010000507.1 GCA_025455635.1 Saprospiraceae bacterium
GCCAGCCGTTCGTAGTCCTCTTGGCGCAGCGTGTAGATTTTGGCGAGGTCTTCTTTTTTGTAAAAATGGCCGCCCTTCGCCCGGTAGTTGAGGATGGACTGGGCCGTGCGGGACGAGAGGCCAAGCCGCTCAAAATCCTCCTTCGTGGCCGTGTTCGGGTCGAAGGCGAAGGTCTCCACCTTCCGAGGGCTGGCATTTTCATTGCCACGGAAAGCGAAACTGGGTGCACCGGATTCTGCCCGTTCGGTGGCTGGCGCAAGCATGGTGGCAATGGCCACTGCCTCGCTGAAATCAATCCTTGGGGCAGGTTGAATGAGCAGCGGAAAGGCGAATGGCAGCAGCCAAGTAAAGCAGCAAAGTGCGCAAAGCACGATGCCAGCGTTGCGTTCCAGCCGGGTATAATAGAAATACTCGTGGAGGGTGTAGGTTCTCATGTATGTCCGTTTTGGGCCGTGAGGGGCCAGTTTAGGCTTGCTCGGCACAGAATGGTAGGATGCCGAAATTTTGAACAAAACAAAAGTAGTTCGGGCAAAAATCCCTGTCAAATATTCTTTTCGGGTATAAAAAAAACAAGCACGTAAATTGCCGCCAAAATTGACTGACATGACATCCAACATCATCTACAACGGCGACCTCCGCACCACTTGCACCCACCTTGCCTCCGGCAGCCAAATCGTCACCGATGCCCCGGTGGACAACCAAGGCCGGGGCGAAGCCTTCTCGCCCACCGACCTCGTGGCCACGGCCCTCGGCGCCTGCATGATGACCATCATGGGCATCAAGGCAAGGGACATGGGGCTTGACATCGCTGGCACCCGCATCGAGGTGAACAAGGTCATGGCCGCCAACCCACGCCGCATCGCACGGGTGGAACTCAGCTTCCACATGGCCGCCAACGCATTTTCCCAAAAAGAAAAAGACCTGCTGGAAGCCGCCGCACGGGCCTGCCCCGTGTGCAAGAGCCTCGACGTGGCCTGCGAGCAGGACGTGACGTTTATCTGGTGACTCCCCAATTTCCCCAATTCCCCAGTTCAACTAATTCACCCAAACCCTCGTTCGTTATGCGACATTTACCCATGTTTTTCCTGCTTTTTTCCTTCGGAAAATTAGCCGCCCAATCCCCCGCCATCCCCAACCTTTCGCCACTCAGCATCGAGCAAATCATGCAGGGCGAGGCGTTCGTGGGGGCTTTGCCGGAGAACATCGCTTGGAGCGAGGACAGCCGCACCGTGTTTTTCACTTGGAATCCCGACGGGGACACGCTGCGAGGCACCTACCGCATTGGCGCAGCCAACCCCACGGCAAAGCCCGAAAAACTGACGCTGGACGAACTGCGTGCCATGCCCTCGTGGGGCAGCTATAACCGGGATTTTTCCAAAAAGGTATTTTCAAAAAATGGCGACTTGTTCCTACTTGAAACCAAAGCCTCGCCAACTGCTGGCCGCAAGCCGTCCACCGTCCACCGTCCACCGTCCACCGTCAAACAGTTGACCAGCACCAGCGAGTCAGAATCCTCGCCCCAGTTCAGTGGCGATGGCACGAAGGTCATCTACGAGCGTTATGACAACCTGTACGCTTGGGACATTGCCGAAGGCACCACCACCCAGCTCACCGATTTCAAAAAAGGGAGCGAGCGCCGGGAGCGCAAAAAAGGGGCGCTGGAGCTGGAACAGTTGGCGCTTTTCGACGTGCTGGCCGAGCGAAAGGCCGACCGGGAAGCCCAAAAACGGCAGCGGGAGGCCGTGCAGCCCAAGCGCTTGAAGCCTGTTTTTTATGGTGAAAAATCCTTGGAGAGCATGGACATCAGCCCCGACCTGCGCTTCGTGACCTTCAATGCGGCCACCGAGGTGTCCTCCGAGCAGACCGACGTGCCGAACTACGTGACCGAATCGGGCAAGGTGGAACTGCTCAAATCGAGGGCAAAGGTGGGTGGGGCGCAAAGCGAGACGGCGCTCGGCATCTGGGACCGCCAGCGTGACACGGTGTATTGGGTGGAAACGAAGGACCTGCCCGGCATCAAGCAGAAGCCGCTTTTCCTCCAAGACTACCACCGGGACACCACGGACTGGAACCCGCTTTTTGAAAAACCAAAGGCCGTGAACGTGCTCGAACCCGTGTTTTCCGAAGGCGGGAAAGCCCTCGTGGTCGTGCTTTCACTGGACAACAAAGACCGCTGGGTTTGCCTCCTCGACCTAGAAAAGGGCAGCCTGAAAACCCTCGACCATCAGCACGACGAGGCGTGGATTGGAGGCCCCGGCATTGGCGGCTGGGGCGGCTCGATGGGCAATATCGGCTGGATTGACAACAACACGGCCTTTTACCAATCGGAGGAAACGGGCTACTCGCACCTCTACGCCGTGGACGTGGTTTCCGGCGTGAAACGGGCGCTGACCAGCGGCAAATTTGAAATCATCGAGGCAAATTTGTCAAGGGACAAAAAGCATTTCTACCTCACCTCCAACAAGGAAACGCCCTTCGAGCGGCATTTTTACCGCCTGCCCATTGCCGGAGGCACGATGGAAAAACTGACCACGCTGCCCGGCAACCACGAGGTCAGCTTGTCGCCCGACGAGCGCTGGCTGGCCATCCGTTACTCGTACTCGAACAAGCCGTGGGAGCTTTTCATCCAAGAAAACAAGCCCGGCGCAAAACCCGTGCAAGTCACCAAAAGTACCACCGCCGACTTTGATAAATATGCTTGGCGGGAGCCGGAAATGGTCTGGTTCAAGGCCAGCGACGGCGTGGATGTGCCCGCCCGGCTGTACCGTCCGAAGGGCAGCTTGCGCAATGGGGCAGCGGTCGTCTTCGTGCACGGGGCGGGTTATTTGCAGAATGTGCATCGCTGGTGGAGCAGCTACTACCGGGAGTTCATGTTTCATAACTTCCTGACAGACAATGGGTTTACGGTGCTGGACATTGACTTCCGGGCCAGCCAAGGCTATGGCCGGGACTGGCGCACGGCCATCTATCGCCACATGGGCGGCAAGGACCTCAGCGACCAAGTGGACGGTGCCCGCTTCCTCGTGGAGCAACATGGCATTGACCCCGGCCGCATCGGCATCTATGGCGGCAGCTACGGCGGCTTCATCACGCTGATGGCCATGTTCACCTCGCCCGGCACCTTCAAGAGCGGCGCTGCCCTGCGCTCCGTGACCGACTGGGCGCACTACAACCACGGCTACACCGCCAATATCCTGAACACCCCGATGGAGGACAGCCTCGCCTACCGCCGCAGTTCCCCGATTTTTCATGCCGAGGGCTTGCAGGGAAACCTCGTCATGCTGCATGGCATGGTGGACGTGAACGTGCAGTTCCAAGACGTGGTGCGCCTCTCGCAGCGGCTCATCGAGCTGAAAAAGGAGAACTGGGAGCTGGCGGTGTTCCCGGTGGAAGACCACGGGTTCGTGGAGCCGAGCAGTTGGACGGATGAGTATCGGCGGATTTGGGAGTTGTTTTATAGAACTTTGCGGTGATATAAAATCGACTTTAAAATGACTCCAAAAAAAGACTACGACAAAGAAAATGATGAAATTTTCAAATGGGTTCGCTGGATACTTTCAGCTATGGGTCTTTTATTGCTGCTTTATATTGAGCCTTGGA
>JALOMF010000041.1 GCA_025455635.1 Saprospiraceae bacterium
GCATGTATTTCAAGTATGTGTTACGCACGTTTGCAATGCGCCGAAGTTGGCTGTCACTTCAGTCATTTATTTGTCACTGCTGTGACAGGTGCTAATGCTCTTGGGCTACCTGCACCGTCCATACGCCTCTGCCATTCGACTTATACCAGCGATCTGTACGATTTTTCTCGCAGATTTCACATTACTTTTAACGCTAATAAATCCAAGTGCCCGAGCTTTCCTCCTGAAGAAATAGAAATTGCAGCTGAACGAGCCCAACCCCGTGTTTTCTGGCTGGAAGTGTTATATCGAGAAAACTCTGCAGTTCTCACACACTGTTCATACCATCACGAGCAATCTGTCAGACCATGCACATACGGCTCTGCTGGTCAAGTTAATAACTTTTTACGTCAGTTTCAGTGCTCGATTTGCTCATCAAGAATCAGTTGTTTAATTGCGGGACCTGCAGTGCCCGCGACAATTGACTACTGTGCAGCATGGCAGAATGGGGTTCATCAAAGTTTCACCCTTACCTTGCAACAGCCGTAACAGCTTGATTCTGTTAATGGCCAATCTCTTACCAGTTTTAGGTATAATTTATCAGCAGTTCATTAATTTATTTCGAGCAGTATTCAGCAGCGTGTCATGTATATTGTATGTTTCTGTCGTAAGCAATTTAATTTTATGCCAACAGGTTAAGCTTTCCGGTCGAGAATTCGAAGTCGATGTCACATCCTGAAATGTGACCATGCTTGACCGCCGCTTCGAACGTAGTTTGCGACAACTGTGGTATGCATTTCTGGTCTGTTACCAGAGTTAAGCGCAAGTCTGATTTACCTACTTACTTACTGACATTTGCATCTATGAGTTTTTGCATATTTGCATGCTTGTGTGCATGAACACGTGTTTTTACACTATTGTACGTACGAATATTATAGTAAATAGAAAATGAACAGACAAGTAATAAATATAGTAATTGGACTTCTAGTAGTTGCGTTGACTTCCTGCAAGACGACACAAACGAGTATGATTGTCGCAGACAGTTATGACGAAAAGAAAAATCAAACAACTTTGACTTTGTTGCCTTATGGAAATATTGTTTTTCCAGACAAATGGACAAAGACAAGTTACAACCAAGTAAGCCGACAGCACTTCTTTACAAACCACGACTCGACAACTGTTGCGGTAACTAAAAATCCTAAGGACAAATATCCATTTTACAAAGCCAATCAAACAGACAGTGAATTCGTATCTGACTTTGTAAAGTGGGATGCAGAATATTGGGAAAAACAAGGTTTGACAGTCGCAACAATTGACAATCAATCTGACAAAGGTTATATTTTATGGCAAGCAAAAAGTGACGAGAAAAAGGTGAATACAATTTTTCTTTTCGGCTCTAAAAATGGTTTGGCGTATAACTTTTCAGGGACTTCAAAAACTTGGACAGAAGCAAAAATCAAAGACTTTTTAGTGCAACTATTCAATGGCAATTAAGACGACAGAGAAAGGACACCGAACCGCTAACAGGCATTTGGCAAAAAAGCGGATTCAGTGCTTAAATGAAGCTTTGTGCTTCGTATCAAGTTCAGGACCGGCATACAATTTAATGCTTCGAAATCCGCTTCTTCGCCAAGCGCCAAAATGTTAGCCGTCACCCCCTCCCCACCACAATCCCTCCCTCAAACACGACTCGACCCAACTCCACCGACTATCTTTGCCCCTAAACAGGCAGCACAACCAGCGATAGCACCTTGGTGAAGGCAGTCACAGCTGGGCCAACTAGTCTTCAAGTCTTTTATGCAAAAAAACAAATACGTCTGCATACACGGCCATTTTTACCAGCCGCCACGGGAGAGCGCTTGGCTGGAGGTCATCGAACTACAAGAGAGCGCAGCCCCGTTCCACGACTGGAACGAGCGCATCAATTTCGAGTGCTACGCCCGCAACACTGCCGCCCGCATCCACGGCACAGGCGAATTCATCCGTGAAATCGTCAACAACTACGCCCAGATGAGCTTCAATTTCGGGCCGACGCTGCTCTCTTGGCTCGAAACTGCCGACCCTACCACCTACCGTGCCATCCTCGATGCCGACCGCCAGAGCTGGAACCGCTTCGGCGGCCACGGCAACGCACTGGCCCAAGCCTACAACCACACCATCCTGCCCCTCGCCAACGAACGGGACAAGGTGACGCAGGTGCGCTGGGGCATCGCCGACTTCGAGCACCGCTTTGGCCGCAGGCCGGAGGGCATGTGGCTGCCGGAAACCGCCGTGGACACCGCCACGCTGGAGGTGCTGGCCGACCACGACATCCGCTTCACGGTGCTGGCGCCACGGCAGGCGAAGGCCGTGCGCAAAATCGGGGTTAAGGACTGGACGCCACTCCCCGCCGAGAACGTGGACACCCGCCGGGCCTACCTATGCAACCTGCCTTCCGGCAAACAGATTGACCTGTTTTTTTACGACGGAAACGTGGCCAAGGACGTGGCCTTCCAAGGGCTGCTAAACGACGGCAGCGCCTTCGCCAAGCGCATGGCCAGCGTGTTCGAAGCCGACGATGAGCCGCAGCTCTCGCACATCGCCACCGACGGCGAAAGCTACGGCCACCACCACGCCTGGGGCGAGATGGCACTGGCGTTCTGCCTCGATTTTGTGGAAAAGAAAACGCCCGCCCGATTGACGAACTACGGCGAGTTTTTGGAGCTGCACCCGCCCGTTTACGAAGTGCAGATACACGAAAACAGCTCGTGGAGCTGCGCCCACGGCGTGGAGCGCTGGCGCTCCGACTGTGGCTGCGAGAACGGCGGCCAGCCTGGCTGGAACCAAAAATGGCGTGGCCCGCTGCGGGCGGCGCTCGACTGGCTTCGGGACGAGCTGCTGCTGGAGTACCAGGCCTCGGCCAGCCAGTGGGTGACCGACATCTGGGAGGCGAGGAACGCCTACATCGGCGTGGTGCTCGACCGCTCGCAAGAGAACGTCGAGCGGTTTATCCAAAAATACGCCCGCCGGGAGCTTGCGAAGCAAGAAAAAATAAACCTGCTGCGGCTGCTCGAAATCCAGCGCCAGTGCCAGTTGATGTACACGAGCTGCGCCTGGTTTTTTGCAGAGGTGTCGGGCATAGAGACGAGCCAAGTGCTGCAATATGCCCTGCGGGCCACCTACCACCATTACAATGCGACGGGGGTGAGCCTTGCGCCGCTGTTCATCGAACGGTTGCAGCAGGTGCCCAGCAACGTGTACGACAGTGCCGCCGACAGCTTCCGGGTGAACGTGCAGCCCTCGCAACTGACGCTGACCGGGGTGGCGATGCACTACGCCGCTTCGTCCATCTTCGAGGACTACGAGGACACGGCGGACTTCCTAAATTTTTTGGTAAAAAACGAGGTGTTCGAGCGGACGGCGGCAGGTGGGCAGCGGCTGGCGGTGGGCCGCACGACGGTCGTTTCACGGCTCACCTATTCCGAAAAACATTTCAGCTTTGCCGTGCTGTACCTTGGGCAGCAGCACATGGTGGGCAGCATAGCGCTGGAGATGCCCCGTGTGGCGTTCGACCAGTTGCATGGGGAAATGACCGCAGCGTTCCGAAATGCCAATTTGGGCGACGTGCTGAATTTGATACAAAGTTTTCTGATGCAGATAAGGAGATGCAAATATAAGCCTCTTTCTTCAGGAAAAGCCATTGGAAGGGTGTGACACAGTTCGTGGTGGAGCAGGCGCTGCACCATTTTTTTGAAAACGGCAAACTGAGCGTGCGCACCCTGCGCCAACTGGCGGCAGAGCACCAGCTTTGGAAGGTACAATTCATGGATTCACAACAACTTAAGCTGGTTTCGGGCGAGCGAATTTTTGCGGAGCTGAAAAAAGTGGGCCACAATGCCGAAGGCACGGAACACCTGCGGCGCTTGGCGGGCATCTTGGAGGTGCTGGCGCAACTGGGCATCTTGCCGGAGCTGTGGAAGAGCCAAAACCACTATTTTCATTTGGCGGTGAGCCACCGGGAGGCGGGCTGGGTCGGCGTGGATGCGGATTGGAAGGCGGCGTTTTTGCGGCTGGGTAAGTGGCTGAAAGTGGCGGCTGACTGAGTTTTTTCACCGTATTTCACCAACAAAAAAGGCCGTAACCATTCACTGGTCACGGCCTTTTTCATTTTCAAGAACCTAGGTTATTTCACCAATTCAAACTTGAACTTCACCCGCTCGAAGATAGGCGCATCCATCTCTGGGTCTATGTTTTTCAGGTAAATATCCACGTCGCTGGTATCGCTTTCGTCTTTTTTGTTGCTGTCGAAAATGACCTTAATCCAACCCTTTCCGCCGGGCTTCACAAGGCTGGGGCCCAGTTCGTAGCTCGTGCATTCGCACACGCTCACGATGTCAATGTCGAGGTCAACGTCGCCGGCATTGGTGAAATGGAAGGTGTATTCCCTGATTTCCCCTTTTTTAATCTTACCCATGTCGTACATGCGGGTGTCGAACTGCATGATAGGCAGGCCCTTCAGGTTCTTCTTGCCGTAGAGCGAAGACAGTTTGTCAATGATGATAGAGTCCTTTTTTGGCGCAGCTGGCAATTGGATGGGCGCAGTTTTTACGCTGTCGCCACCGCCGGGCGCATTGCTGCCGCTGCGGTTGTTGCGGTTGGGAGCGGGCTTTTTGTTGCCAGGCGCAGGTTTTTTCTCATCTTTTTTCGGGTCGGCCTTGGGGGCGTTCGGGTCCACTTTGCGGTTGCCGATTTGGATGAGCTGCTCCTCTTCGATGGTGATGCTCGTCGGGCCGGAGAGGATTTTGAACTCAGTGCGGCGGTTGAGCTGGTGCGCTGCCTCGAACTTCACGCTGTCAGGGAGCAAGGCGTTGATGTAAGCCTCGGTCAGCAAGTCGCCTACTTTCAGGTAGGGGAACTTGGCGTTGGCCTTGGCGTCCACGGTCTTGGGCTGCGTTTCGCCGTAGCCCTTGGCCTCGATGCGGGCACGTGGGATGCCCTTGCCCGTGAGCCAGCGGCGGGCCGACTCTGCACGGCGTTGCGAGAGGTTGTTGTTTGATTCATCCGTACCCCGTGAGTCGGTGTGCGACGATAGCTCGATGACCATGTCGGGGTAGCGGTTCATCAGGTCGAAAATCACCTGAAGGTCGCCCTCGGCAGGTGGCAGGATTTTGTCGTCTCTAAAATCGTAGAGGATGTTTTCGAGCACGAAAGGCTCGTTGCGCACGATTTTTTTGGTGATGCGGCCCGGCTTCAGGTCGAGGCGCTCTTTGTAGCTTTTCGAGTCAAAAAGGCCGAGCGTATTGAAGCGGATGGTATCGTTTTCGTAGTTCTCGGCGGAGGCAATAATCATGTAGCTGCGGTCGAGTTCGAGCTTGGCATCGAAATTATTGGCGCCGGAGTTGGTTTTGGTGTCAAGCACCTTTGCCTTATCGCCCTGCATTTCCACCAGCTCGAAAGTGACGCCAGTGAGCGGCTCTTTGGTCTCAAGGTCAAATGCCGTTGCCAGCACATCGGCCTCGATTTTTTTCAAAAGCACATTGTAAATATCATTGCAGCAGGTCTTGCTGTGTACGCTCCGGCTGCCCTCGCTGGGGCGGTTGCTGGCCAGAACGCCCGTGTAGCCCTCCTTGTCGAGCATGAAGTAGAGGTCGTCCACGCTGGAATTGTAGCCCTTGCCCATGTTGGCGGGCTTGCTCCACATGGTACCGTTCCATGTGCTCATGAACACGTCGTAGCCGCCGAGGCCGGGATGGCCCTCAGAGCTGAAGTAAAGCGTTCCGTCCCTGTAGAATGGCGTCTCTTCGTTGCCGATGGAATTGATTTTCGGGCCGAGGTTCACGGGGTCGCCGTACTGTCCAGCGCCCTTGTAGGTGGCGTAGTAGATGTCGTAGCCGCCTTGGCCGCCCGCCATATCGGAGACGAAAAACAGGACTTCCTTGCCGAAAAGCTCGCCCACGCAAGGCGACTTGGCGATGAAATCACCGTTGACGCCCTTCACTTCGTTGGCAGCGCCCCAGCCGCTGCCTGAGTTCTCGCTCATGTAGATTTTGGCCTCCTTGATGATATGGCCATCGAGCAACTCCCGGTTGAAGTACATCCGTTTGCCGTCAGGCGAAATGGAGTTGTTGACGTTGAAAAACTCGGCACGGTTCACGTTTTCGTCCATTGATTCTGGCTTGCCCCAGCCTTTGTCGCCCTTGGTGGATTTGTAAATCTTGGCGTAATAGTCGCTGGTGCCGCCTTCGTCTTCTTTTTTGCCGAGGTCCACTTTCAGTTGTTCGTCGGCTTTGGGCTTCTCCTTCACTTCGATGATATCGTCGCCGACGAGGGCTGCGAAGTAGATTTCCTTGTTGTCGGCACTCAAAAATGGACTGTATTCAGAGTTTTTGCCATTGATTTCCTTGCCGCCATGGGTGATGCTCACGCCGTCCACGGGCTTGGAGACCTTGCCGAACTCACAGCCTATTTTCTCCAGTTCTGCCAGTTCCTTGCGCCTAGCGTCGGTCGTGGTGCTGATGTATTTATCAAACTCGGCGATGGCTTCGTCGTACTTCTCCGTCATTTTCAGGGAGCGGGCGTACTCGAAGCGCTTCTCGGCGTATTCCTCGACTTTCTTGTTTTTCTTGGTAGGCTTGAGGCCACGGGCGTACCATTTTTCGGCCTTGTTGTAGTCCCGCAGCATATAGCTCATGTCTGCGATGATGATGACCAATTCGATGTCTTTCGACTCTTCGTAGGCTTTCTCGTACCATTCGAGTGCCCGGTAGTAGTCTTTTCTCTCTACCTGTTCCTCCGCAGTCTGAATCATCATGGCGTAGGTCGGGCGGTTGAGTGGCTGGCCCATTGCGGCGAAGCCGCCAAAGACCAAAAGCGTTGCTATAAGGATATTTTTTTTCATAATTTTTTCTGGTTGCTTTTTTAGAGATTTAAAAAAAACAGTCTCCGTAAAAGAAAGGCCGTAAACATTGGCTGGAAGCAGCCTCCGACTGCCATCCCGAATAACCGGGACAAGACCTGCCAACTGCTGACTGCCAACTGAAATCAAAGGTGCGGGCAAAGGATAACGGGTTTCACGTTCGGTTTCTTGTAAATCTTGCCGATATAAGACGCAGCGATTTCAAAACCACCTTGGCGGCTGTTCACGTCCGACAGGTCGGAGAGCGTGAAGTCGTAGCCCAATTGCACTTTGATGTCTTTGTAATCAAGGCCGAGCAGGAGCTGTGCCGAGTCGCCCACCCGGTAGCCTAGGCCACCGTTCAGCTTGATATTGTCGGATTGCTTGAGCCAGTAGCCCGCCCACGCATGGGCCTGCAGCTGGTTGGCTGGGCTGATATTGGTGAAATAAAGCTCTGGTGTCAGCGTCCATTTTTTGTTCAATGCCGTGTTGAGTTGGGCATGGGCGATGATGCGCATGTTCAGGTCTGGGTCGGTTGCCTGAAAGTTGAAGTCCCTGCCGGGTGTGGTGATGTGCCTCGTGGAAAACCCGATGTTGAAATCGGTGGTTTTGTTCACTTTTGACTTGAGCAACAAGCCGATGTTGATGTCATTGAAGTCCGTTTTTTTGTCGGAGTTGCCACCGCCAGGGGTGCCACCGCCGCCAGACATGAAGAGGCCGTCGTTCGATTCTGCTGTCGTTGGGTTTTCAAATTCTTTTGCTAACAAATCGCCGGGCCGTAACTTCATCAGGTCGCCCAATGAGCGCCCTACCCTGCCCCACTGTACGCCGAGGGTGAGCACGTTCTTGCTTTTTTTGTCCAAAGACAGGTGGAATGCCCCGCTCAACTGCCCAGAGGAGACTTTCAATTGGCCGTCACCCGCCAAATCTTGAAAAACCAACAAGCCCACGCCAACCCAATGCCGCTTGCCAATCATCAGAATCGGTGCATCCACATAGATGCTGGGCGTGGTGTAGGCCGATTTGCCAATGGCCGTGCGAGCTTGGTCACGGTAAATGCCACCGAGGCGGAAAGTACCTTCGTAGGCTCCTGAGAACGCAGGGTTCATGTGCAGCGGGTTCATGTAGAACAGCGTGTTGTGCAGGTCTTGGGACATGACTTGCCCAAGGCCGGCTAGCGTGACAGCAAGAAGTAAAATTGTTTTTTTCAAATTCATGTTCGATAAAATTTAAACGGATTTGAGGGCCGTGTGGCTAAAGGCCGAAAGATAGAATTTCTTATTTAAATCGTGGTAAACCCCGTTGCAACTATGCGGTCAAACCATTTGCCCGCCCCACAATTTTACGGTGTTTTGCCCGACGAGTGACAGTTTATCGGATTGAAAAAAAATCTTAACCGTTGGCTTCGCAAATTATTGCTGCGATGCGCTGCCCGTTCATGCACTGGAAATGCCCCTTTGGGCAAGCTTGGTGGCCGATTTTAGAGCAGGGCCTGCATGGCAAGTCCGGCACTTCAAAAGACAGGTTTTTGTACGAATTGGTGGGGCCGTAGTAGGGCGACATCCCAAATTCGGGTACGGTATTGCCCCAAATAGACAATATTCTGCGCTGAAAAGCTGCCGCAACGTGCATCATGCCCGTGTCGTGCGTGATGACTAGGGCCGCCTGCCGCAGCAGCTCCGCCGATTCCTGCAACGACAATTTCCCACAAAAGTTGGTCACGTGGCTGCCCGATTTGCTGGCAATCAAGTCCCCCTCCGCTGCCTCGCCCGCACCACCCAGCAGCACGATGGGCCGCTCCACGCCTCGGCAGATTTCGATGATTTTTTCGGTGGGCAAACGCTTGGTTTGGTACTGCGCCCCAATGGCGAAGGCAATGAACGGCGGATGGCGGACGGCGGACGGTGGACGGCCCGCTGCCAAGAAAAAATCCAGTCCCTGCCCATCGTTTTCCACGCCGAGCGGGGCAGCTGCGGCGAGGTATCGGTCAACGATGTGCAGCCGTGGCAATCGGTTGATTTTCAGGGCAGTAAGCAGCCATTTTTCTAAATTTAATTTATGGAAAGCTAACCATTTTGGCTTAAAAAAAAGCCCGAACCGCACCTGCATCGTGCGCAGGTTTTTGTGGAGGTCCACCACGCAGTCGTAGCCCTCGCCCCGAAGTGCGGGCAGCACCTCCGACACGCTTTTTTCGATGGTGAAAATGCGGTCAATATGCGGGTTTGCTTCGAGCAAGGGCAGGTACTGCCGCTTGGTGAGGTAGTGCAGTTCCACGTCCAGTTGCTGTTTGAGGCAGCGAACCACGGGCGTCGTCAGCACGATGTCGCCGATGGAGGAAAAGCGGATGACGAGGATTTTTTTCAAGGAAAAATAGAAAAGGAAACTGCGAAAAGCGAAATCCTATGTTCCGCATCAGCGGCCAGGATGTATAAACTTGCGGTTCTATCAGCCTTTAATCTCCCAAAGGTTGAAAACAAAGCCGGGAAGCACGTCCTCCCCCAGTAGTGAATTTGAAAAATCCTCGATGGTATCACTGGTTCCGTTGGCCCGGTATATCCATGCCCGCTCTTTTTTGGGGTCAATGAGCCAAGCAAGCCTTACGCCATTCTCAATCCAAACCTCCTTCATTTTCTTTTTTGCCTTGGCAAGGCTGTCGGTCTCCGAAAGGACTTCGAGCACGAAGTCTGGCACCAATTCAGCGATGCTGCGGCGCTCCTCCTCGTTCATGCCGTTTATCTTTTCCATCGAAATCCAAGCACCGTCGGCCTTGTGCTGCGAGCCATCCGGGAGGTTGAATGAAGCGGATGGGCTGACGGTTCTGCCGTGGGAATTGGTCTTTGACCAGTTGCGAAGTATGCCAAATGCTTCGCCTTCATAGTATGCGGAGTCGAAAGTCATAGGGGGGTGTATTGTGATGGTGCCGTGTTTGTCCCGCTCTATCCTCAAATCGGTGTGCCGAAGCACAAACCTGTTGAACTGCTCCTTGCTCATGCGGCTTTTGAACACCAGTGGCTCTAGCCGGATGATTTCGTGGATGGGGCTGTCTGCTATCGCGGTTGCTGTCATTATGATGGATTTGAAAGACTAAGTTTTGACAAATCTACATGATTTTATTTTCAATTCGCCAGCGACGCCTTGGGGCATCGGCAATTTTAGTCAAGTGAAAACCATGTTGTGGAAAAGGAGCGTGGTGATTGCTCCAACATGATTTTTGGCATAATTCCCTCGCAGCTCAAGGATTTGCAGCCGCAAAAGGCTCGGCGTTTTCGGCAGGTGGCGGCGGTGCGGGCAAGCGGGCAGCGACGGGCAGGTTTGGCTCCGGCTGGCGGTCGAGCAGCGGGGCTGGGCGCTGCAAGGTCATGGCATGGAGCGCAGGTAGGCTGCCGTTGAACACATTGAAATCCACCTCTCCGGCGATGCCAGCCAGTTGCCCTTTGCAGCCGTACTGCCAGAAGTGCCAAGCGTGGCCATCGGTCAGCACCGGCAGTTTAGTGTCGTTGTAGCGGGCAATCCAAAGGGGGAATTCCGGCAGATGGCCAGCGAGGTGCTGGTTGTAGAATTTTTGGTTGGAGTAAACAATGGGGCGGATTTTCCAATGGTCGCCTACGATGGTGAGCCAAGTCCTCACGCCAGCTACCACGGCTTGTTGGGTTTGGCCATCGGTGACTTCCACATCGAGCACGGGCGGCAGGTCGCCGTGCTGGAGGTCAACGGCGGCCAGGAAGTTTTTTGCTTGCAGCTCTGCCGAGATGCCCGGCCTAAAAAAATGGTAGGCTCCCCGAACCATGCCCGAAGCGCGCATGGCGTCCCAGTTTTTGCAAAAAATAGTGTCCTGCATCGCAATGCCCTCCGTGGCTTTCACGAAGGCAAAATCCACTTGTTGCGAAGCTACTTGCGGCCAATCAATTTGTTTTTGGTAGTGCGAAACGTCAATGCCGTGCAGGCCCATGCCCTCCCTGCGCTCGGTGCGCTGGTTGCAGGCGGCTAAAAAAGCCAATGCTCCAAGGAGGATAAAATAACGTTTCATGGATTAGTCCAGCATTTTGAAAAATTGAATTGCGGAGCAACATCAAGCCCTCACCACTCGCTGCCACTTGCTGCCATCAACGGGGGATAGGAACTAAGGCAGCACAAGAACGCAAAAAAATAAATTTGGCACAATAGCCAATCCGGGGTTTAATCTTTCATTAACGCCCTAAAAAGCAAAAATGTCGCCGAACCGAGCTTTTGTGTAGCCCAAAGCGGGATTGGGGCAAAGATGGTTTTGTCAGGAAAGCATGTTTCCTTCATTTCGTTCAAAAAAAACTTTTTCAAAATTCTACGTGCGCCCTATCTTTCCCGCTGAAAATTTCAAGGATTGAAGGATTGAACGAATGAAGGGTAGCAGGCATTTGCAGCCGCACCTTCTACCCTTCAATCCTCCAATCCATCAATACTTTGTAAAAAATGAGCAACATCAACGGAAAATGGCAGCAGGAGAACAGCTATGATGCCATTGTCATCGGGAGCGGAATCAGCGGAGGCATTGCTGCCAAAGAACTTACTGAGAAAGGACTGAAAACCCTCGTGCTCGAACGGGGCCGCATGGTCAAGCACATCGAGGATTACCCGACCATGAACGCCGCCCCCTGGGACCTCCCCTACGGTGGCCGGGTGCCAAAGGACGAAATCGAGAAGCACTACCAGAAGCAAAGCCGCACGGGCTACACCATCCAGCAGGGCCACAAGCACTGGTTCGTCAAGGACGACGAGCACCCCTACACCGAGGTCAAGCGCTTCGACTGGATGCGGGGCTACCACGTGGGCGGGCGAAGCATCATGTGGGGCCGGCAGAGCTACCGCCACAGCGACCTCGACTTTGAGGCCAACGCCAAAGAGGGCATCGGCGTGGATTGGCCCATCCGCTACGCCGACATTGCGCCTTGGTACGACTATATCGAAGAGTTCATCGGCGTGAGCGGTGCCAAAGAGGGCCTGCCACAGCTGCCCGACGGCAAGTTCCAACCAGTCATGGAAATGAACTGCCTCGAAACCGACCTCAAAGCCAAGGTGGAAGCCAAGTTCGGCGACCGAAAAATCACGATGGGCCGCACGGCGCACATCACCCAGGCCACCGAGTTGCAGAAAAAACTGGGCCGTGGTGCCTGCCAGTTCCGCAACCTCTGCATGAGGGGCTGCCCATTTGGCGGCTACTACAGCTCCAACGCCGGGGGACTCAAGGCTGCTGAACTGACAGGCAACATGACCCTGCGCCCGAACAGCATCGTACACTCCATTATTTATGATGAAAAAACAGGCAAGGCCAAGGGCGTGAAAATACTCGACGCCGAGACGAAAAAAGAGATGGAGTTCTACTCAAAAATCGTCTTCGTTTGCGCCAGCGCCTTCAACTCCACTTGGATTCTGATGAACTCGGTGAGCAGCCGCTTCCCCAACGGAATGGGCAACGACAGCGACCAATTGGGCCGCAACGTGATGGACCACCACTTCCAGACCGGGGCCAGTGGCAAGTCCGACGACTTCGGCGACAAATACTACGCTGGCCGCCGTGCCAACGGCATCTACATCCCCCGCTTCCGCAACGTGGACGCCAAGACCAAGCGCAACGACTTCCTGCGGGGCTACGGCTACCAAGGTGGCGGCAGCCGAACGGGCTGGCAGAGCCTCATCGCCGAGATGGGATTCGGCAAGGGCATGAAAGAACAAATGCAGGAGCCAGGCCAGTGGTCGTTGGGCATCAACGCCTTCGGCGAAATGCTGCCGCACCCCGACAACCGCATCATGCTGAACAAAGAGGTGCTGGACATGTACGGTATGCCCACCCTCACCATGGACGTGGAAATCCGGGAAAACGAAATCGCCATGCGCAAGGACATGCAGGCCAGCGCCGTGGAGATGCTCGAAGCCGCTGGCTTGAAGGACGTGAAGCCATACGACCGTGGCTATGCGCCCGGCCTCGGCATACACGAGATGGGCACCGCCCGCATGGGCAAAGACCCGAAAACCTCCGTGCTGAACAAGTGGAACCAAGTACACGGCGCCGCCAACGTCTTCGTGACCGATGGCGCCTGCATGACCTCCGCCGCCTGCGTGAACCCATCGCTGACTTACATGGCATTGACGGCACGTGCAGCTGATTTTGCCGTGAAAGAACTCAATAAAGGCAATATCTGATGAACAATAGGCCCCCGGTCGCTGTGCATGAACGTACTACCGCTGAGTGGGTACTCGATGCTGTTGCAATAACTGGCGCAATTGGTTGCGTGGTGGTTGCTGCAATTAGTTATGGTAGCTTGCCCGACACCATTCCTACGCATTTTGGCCCAACGGGTGAGGCGGACAGGTGGGGCAGCAAAACGACAGCTTGGTTGATACCCGCCATCGCCATTGGCGTGAATCTGCTCAACATCCACCTTTGCAGTAGGCCAGACAGGTTCAATTACCTTCAGAAAATAACGCCTGAAAATGCACAATCGGAATATGCCCGTGCTCGCTTGACAATTCGGTGGCTAAATGCCTTTTTTGCGTGCCTTTTCTTTGTGTTGACTTGGGAAATTACGCACCCAGGTATTGGGTTGCTTGGCCATTGGCTATTGCCAGCAGTAATTGGATTGCCATTTATTTTGCTGGTGTTAAATTTTGTCCCTTTATTTCGCAAAACTTCGGGCTGATGGGTGCCGATAACGGTTGAGAAAGGCTTTTCCCGCCCAAACCAACCCTTATCAATCCTCATCAATCTCACAAATTCAATAAAAAATGAACAGAAGAGACGCCATAAAAAATGCTACCCTGCTCTTGGGCGGGGTGCTTTCCGCAAGTGCCATTTCAGGTGTGATGGCAGGCTGCAAGGCCGAACCAAAAGGGTCGGGTTGGGCACCAAAGTTCTTCACTGCCGAGGAAGGCAGCACTTTGGAAGCCATCGTTGACCGCATCATCCCGAAGACGGACACGCCGGGCGCCAAGGACGCCGGGGTTCAAAACTTCATTGACCAGATGATGGCCGAATTTTACCAAGAAAAGGATAAAACGGCTTTCCGGGACGGGCTGAAGGCCATCGAGGCAGAGGCGAAGACTGCGCACAGCAAGTCCTTCGCTGCCCTGACGCCGGAGCAGCAGGACGCCGTGCTGACCAAGTTCGACAAGGAAGCCTACGACCCGGGCAGGGACAAGGATGCCCCACCGCATTTCTTCCGGACGATGAAGGAGCTGACGATTATGGGCTTCTGCACTTCTGAAATCGGTGCCACCGAGTTCTTGAAATACGACCCAGTGCCGGGAAGCTACAAAGGCTGCATACCTTACAGCGAGGTAGGCGCTGCTTGGGCGACTTCTTAAATAGGTTGAAGGAGGCTGTCGAAAATATCGGTGGCCTCCTTCAAATATTCAATTTAGCGGCGGTCGTTCGTACATTCGCCCCATGCACTTGCTTACGTTCCTGCCCTGGGCCGCCGCCAATGCTGCTTTTGCGGCCTCCTACGCCATCGTCGTTGAGCGCTACCGCAGTGCTTGGGCAAGTCTGCACGAATGGGAGGCTGCCCCCCACATTTCACCTTCGGTAAAAATCAGCGTCATCATCCCCTGCCGCAACGAGGCGGCTCGGCTGCCCGCCCTGCTTGCATCCATTTCCCGCCAAAGCTACCCTGCGTCCAATTTTGAGGTCATCCTACTCGATGACGGCTCCGAAGACGGGGGCTTTTTACTGGCGCAAAAATTTTCAAAAACACATGCCCATTTCCGGGCCGCCCGGCTGGATGAGTGCCAGTTTAACGGCGATATTTTCACCGAAAAAAATGAAATAAAGGCTGCCCCCCGCTCGGGCAAGAAGGCCGCCATCGAAGCGGGCGTGGAACTGGCCAGCGGCGAGCTTATCGTCTGCACGGATGCCGACTGCGAGGTTCCGACAGATTGGCTCCTGCTCCTGGCTGCATTTTACGAAGCAAAAAAGCCGAAATTCATCGCAGCGCCCGTCAATTTCCACCGGGAGGTGGGCAGCTTGCAGCGCTTCCAGTCCCTCGATTTTTTGGGGATGATGGGCGTCACCGGGGCAGGGTTTCAGGCAGGCACTGGGCTGCTCTGCAATGGCGCCAACTTGGCCTACCCCAAGGCCGTTTTCAAGGAAGTAGGGGGCTTTGCGGGCATTGACGGGATGGCCAGCGGCGACGACATGCTGCTGCTGCACAAGGTGGCAAAGCGGTATCCGGGCCAAGTTTTTTACCTAAAAAACAAAAGCGCAACCGTGCTGACCGAGGCACAGCCCGACCTACCGAGCTTCGCATCGCAGCGGCTCCGATGGGCCTCAAAATCAAGGAGTTATACCGATTGGCAAGTTACGATGCGGCTTGGTGTGGTGTATTTTCTAAGCACTGCCATTCTATTGAACTTGGTGTTTGCTTGTGCCATTTCATGGCCGTTCGCAGTGCTGGCACTGGGCCTTTTTTTGGTAAAAACGGTGGTTGATTTCCGGTTTCTGGGCGGCATGGCCAAGTACTTTGGGCGGGAAGACCTCATGCGGGGCTACCTGTTGTCACAATTGTACCACATTGCCTACATCGTGGCCATTGGCACGGCGGCCAACCTTGTGCGGCGCTACCACTGGAAGGGGCGAAACGTGCGGTGAAGCTGCCCTACACCTTGTTTTGTAGCCTGACCTCCCGAATCACGATTTTCCGCATCAGGGAAGAAGCTGGGCTGAACTCGACCTGCCGCCTGTCGGCTGCCAAAACCGGTTCGGTGGCTGTGTCGGCAGGCATTTTTTGCTGCACGAACTTGGTACTGAGGGTCAAGTGCCCGCTGTACAGGTAGCTTTTCAGCGCACCGTTGTTCCATACCTTCAGGTAGTTGCGGATGCTGCTCAACCGCCTTTCGGACAGTTGTTTGTTGTAGTCAAAACTGGCGAGTGGGCTGGCCTCCCCTTCGGTCAGCATTTCGAGGCGGTAGCCTTTTTTGAGGTAAGGTTCGATTTGGGCGCAAAGCTCGTTCAGGGCTTGCATTCCTTGCGCCACGTCCTTGTCGAAGAAGGAGAGCATCTGCTGGCGGGCCGTCTCGTAGGCATTTTGCGCCAGCCCCTCCGTGTATTTCTCTACAAAAATTGGTTTGCGGGCAAGGTACTCGTTCAAGGTCTGCTCGTAGGTGAGATTTTGTTCGTTGTCGGTGGGGTTGGGCCATTTTGGCTGGTCGTTGTCGAAGTACAGCGATATGGGCAGCACAGCAAACGGCTGTAGGTAAACGTCGAGGTTCAGCACTGGCGACGGGCCGTTGCCATTTGGCAAGTCGAGGTTGACCACGGCTGGTTGGTAGCCGGGCTTAGTGGCCACCAGTTTCGATTTGTCTCCAAATGCGACTTGGAAACTATAATCTGCCGCTTTGCTAGTGTTTTGGTTGGTGAGTGGCTGTGGGCCTTTTTCGTTGGAGTAGGTGAAATCAACGTCCCTCAGCGGCAAGCTGTCCAAGGCACTGAATGCCTGCACTACCAGCTTGGCGCTTTGCCGCAGCCCTACCTTCCGTTGAATGACGGACAGTGCATCGTTTGGAGTGGTCTCCAAGTCGAGGGTCTCCGTTGAGAATCCCGGTGCCGACACGGCCACTTGGTACTGCTTGTTCGGTTTGATGAAAAAATGGCGGTTGGAGGCATCACTCGGCGGTACGGCCTCCCCGGTTGGCACTTCGACGAGTTGTACCATGGCATCGCTCACTGCGCCGTCGTTGTAGGCCATGACG
>JALOMF010000042.1 GCA_025455635.1 Saprospiraceae bacterium
CGGCAGGGTTGCGAACCCAGCCGACGTTTGTCAACGTCCCCTGCCTAAATTCACAAAAATCATCTTACCTTACAGGCGTCTTTGTCAACGTCAGCCGGGTTCGGAACCCAGCCGACGTTAATCCTAAAACAACATACCATGAAAAAACACACCGAACTGCTTCAATGTGGGCGATTCTACCATATTTACAACCGAGGCATCAATGGGGAAGACCTGTTTAAGGAAGAAAAGAACTACCCATTCTTGCTTGAAAAATACGGCAAGCACATCCAACCAGTGGCCGAAACTTACGCCTACTGCTTTTTAAAAAACCATTTTCACCTGTTGGTACGGACAAGGAGCGAAGCGGAGATTCTTGCCAACGTCGGCAGGGTTCCCATCGTCGGCAGGGTTCAAAACCCTGCCGACGTTAGCCGGACCCAACACCCTACCGACGTTGGAACAGTAATCAGCCGCAGTTTTGGGAACCTGTTCAACAGCTACTCGCAAGCCATCAACAAGGTTTATGGCCGAACTGGAGGGCTTTTCGAGGAGCCGTTCCGCCGGATACCCGTTGATAGTCCAGAATATTGCCGTTGGCTGGTTCGGTATATCCACCGGAATGCCCAGAGGCACCAGTTCGTTGAGGATTTCAGGGACTACCCACATTCGTCGTGGAACATCTTTTTTTCAACTTCGCCCACCAAACTGAAGCGGGCGGAGGTGCTAGAGTGGTTCGGCGGCTTGGATGCTTTCGTTCAGTACCATCTTGAGGAGAACCCCTATAGTTCGCCCACCAAATTCGACATGGATTTCGATGTATGATGGTACAACGTCGGCAGGGTTTTGAACCCTGCCGACGTTTGACAACGAACCCTGCATCAACAACGTCGGCAGGGTTTTGAACCCTGCCGACGTTTATGCACTTTTCACTTTACCCTTAGGGCATCTCACGAGCTCATTACCCCCATTTACTTACCAATTACCTTTCTTCACTTCACATACAGGGCGTTTTACGAGGTCGTTACCCTTCGTTACTTGCCCATTACCTCTTCCTACTTAACGCCCAAAGCGTTTTACGAGGTCGTTACCCCTCCTTACTAGCTCTATACCCCTCGATACCAGGGCGATACCCCAACTTATTGGGCGGCTACCCCGCCCCATGCACCGCTGCTGCCATTTCTCGCACCAGTCCGGGGTCTTTTTCGATGGCATTGCCCACCACGATGACGTCGGCCCCGGCACGCACGTTGGCGGCGGCCTTTTCGGGGGTGCGTATGCCGCCCCCGACGATGAGCGGGATGCGCAGGGCACCGCTCACCGATTCGATAATATGCTCCGGCACGGGCAATTGGGCACCGCTCCCGGCGTCCATGTACATGAGGCGGAGGCCAAGCATTTCCCCGGCCATGGCGGTACACACGGCGATGTCGTCCTTGTGCGTGGGGATGGGGCGGGTGTTGCTCATGTAGAGCACGGAAGTGGGGGCGCCGCCGTCCATGAGCATGTAGCCCGTGGGCATGATTTCGAGGGGGCTGAGCCGCAGGTACGGCGCTGCGATGACGTGGTTGCCGATGAGCAAGTCGGGGTTGCGGCCACTGATGAGCGAGAGGAAAAGGATGGCGTCGGCCTTGTAACTGAGCTGGAGCGAGCTGCCAGGGAAGAGAATCATGGGGATGTGGCAGCGCTCCTTGATGGCCAGCAGGCACTGGTCGAGGGCGTTGTTGACGATGAGGCTGCCGCCGATGAAGAAGTAGTCCACGCCGACTTCCACGGCGAGGTCGAGGACTTGGTCCATGTTGCCGAGGCGCACCTTGTCGGGGTCTATCAGCACGACGAATTTCTTCTGGCCAGTGGCTTTGGCTGCTTCGAGGGATGTGAGGATGTTGGGCATGTGCTGTGGTAGCAGGGAGACTTATTTCCCTAGCTCATGTAACAGGGAAATTCATTTCCCTGCCGATTGTAGTAGGGAAATTCATTTCCCTTGCTTGATTTTTTTTGCCGGGAAATGAATTTCCCGGGTACTGGGGTTGCCGTTGCAAGGATACGACAGATTTTGGGTACAACACTGCCCTTGCCCTTCAATCCTTTGACAGAATCATTTCGATTTCCGTGACGCCGAGGTCCATGCCGAGGTCGTGGAGCAGCCCGTCGGCGTATCGGTAGGTGGATTTTCGGCCACGGGAGTTGAGTTTTTCGTAGTGGCCAGCCGGGTTTTTCTCGATGGGGTCAAAATTGCCTTTTTCCTCGGAAAATGCGTTGAGGAAGCCCTTCGGCTCGTCGAAAATCATCCGGGCCGCCGAGTAGCTGATATTGCCGCTGATGGTCTTTTTCAGTTCGCCGTCCTTGTAGAACTGGTAGCCCTCGCCCACCCGCTTGGTCTTGGTCGAGGCGTAAGGCTTGCCGTTCAGGCTGATGTCCACGGTTGATTGTTCGAGCAGCTTGCCCTTGTAAACGGACTTGATGGTGAAATTGACCTTGACTTCCTTCACGACTTTGGCTTGGATGGAAGTCGTGTTGATGTACGTGGTCAAGTCGGCAGCGGTGCTTTTGGTGGCTTTCAAGGAGCCGATGGGCTTGCCCTTGTGCAGCACCTCGAACTGCCGGGTTTCTTCTGATTTTGGGTAAAAAAACGTGAGCAAAAAGGCGAGTTGAACGGCGATTGAACCCATATCGTTATTTTTTTTTTGAAAACACCAAAAACAAGCCTTGGTTCAAGCCGGTTATTTGCCCCGCCAAATTTCATCCAACAGGCGATAGCGGAGCCTCACCATCTGGGCATTTCGCCAACTGAGCACCCAGCCCACTTTGCCGTCCAGGATGCCGAGTTTCAGGAAATATGTCTTGAAAAAACGGGCGGGCGGGGAGAGCCACCGCTTCGCAAAATTGGCCCGTTTGCCCTTGGCGAACTGCTCCTCTGCGGCCAGTCGGGCATATTTCTCGATGCGGCGCAGGTGGTCGTCGCTGTCCTTGTAGGAATAGTGGAAGAGCTTGCCCTGGAGCTTAATTTCTTGATAATCAGCGGGGATGCGCAGGGTCTCGTGCACGAAGTCGCCCTGCCATTCGACATGCTTGCGGTGAAAAAGCCGAACCTTCCAGTCGGGGTACCAGCCGCTGTGCCGCACCCAGTAGCCGCAATAGCTCGTGATGCGGTCGAGGGCGTAAACATGGCCGGGCTGGGGCTGCAAATTGCGGAGCGAGGCGATGAGTTCGTCGGAGAGCACCTCGTCGGCGTCAATGCTCAGAATCCAGTCGTGGCGGGCCATTTGGTTGCCGATGTTCTTGGTCTTTGCGAAGCCGTGCCAGTCCTGCTGCACGACGGTAGCGCCTAGTTTTTCACAAATCTCGATGGTGCCGTCCGTGCTCTGGGTATCCAGCACCAGCACCTCGTCGCAGACCCGCCGCAGCGCCTCCACGCACGGGCCGATGGTGTGTGCGACGTTGTGGGAGATTACGATTGCGGAGCATTCGATTGCGGAGCATTCGATTTCGGATTTCGGATTGCGGATTTCGGATTGCGGCATCGGTGAAATTTGTGGGCAAAAATGCGAGGGATTTGCGGGTATTTGTAATTTCAGCGCTCAAAGTTTGGGAAGGTAGTTCAAGCACTGCCCCCCAACAATCAAACAATCAATCAATTCAACAATCAAAAAAAAATGGCAAATATTGCAATGCTCGGCACCGGCTTCATCGCCGATTTTTACATCTCCGCCCTGCACGGCCAGCGCAGCCGTGACCGGGTCATCATGGCCTATTCCACCACCCCGGAGCGGGCCGAACCTTTTGCGGCGAAGCACCAAATCCCGCACTGGACGAACGACCTGCTCGAGGCCGTGAACCACCCCGACGTGGACATCGTCTGCATTGCGCTCCGCAATTACCAGCACTTGGAGGCCGCCGAGGCTGCCGCTGCCGCTGGCAAGGCCGTGATGTGTACCAAGCCCCTTGCCCGCACGGGCGAAGAGGCTTGGAAGATGCTCCAGGCCATCGAGAAGGCGGGCGTGTTCGGGGGCTACCTCGAAGACCTCGTGTACACCCCGAAGAACCTCAAGGCCGCCCAGAGCGTGCGGGACGGGGCCATCGGGCGCATCCTTTGGGCCAAGTCACGGGAGACGCACCCTGGCCCGCACAGCCCGTGGTTCTGGGACATGAACCTAGCCGGCGGCGGTGCGCTGGTTGACCTCGGCTGCCACTGCATCGAGATTGCGAGGACTTTTATTGGCAAAAACGTGCGCCCGGTGGAGGTCATGTGCTGGGCCGACACGCAGGTGAAGCCGATTGATGCAGAAGACCACGCCATTGGCCTCGTGAAATACGCCAACGGGGCCATCGGCCAGTTCGAGGTGAGCTGGGCCTTCCGGGGCGGCATGGACCTCCGGGACGAGGTGATGGGCACCGAGGGCACTATCTGGCTGAACAACTTCTTGCGCACGGGCTTCGAGATGTTCACCGCCCCCGGCCAGTCGGGCTACGTGGCCGAGAAGGCAGAATCGGCCAGCGGCTGGCTCTTCCCCGTCGGCGACGAGACGAACGACCTGGGCTACAACCACATGTTCACCGACATGCTGAACTCGATGGAGCAGGGCAAGCAGCCCATGGAGTCGTTCTACGACGGCTACGTGGTGAACGAAATCATGGACGCCGCCTACCGTTCCGCCAAGTCGAAGCAATGGGAACCCATCACCCTCAAGGAGTGGCGTGGCCTGCCCGACGAGGCCGTTCAAGTGCAAAAAGAGGTGGAATACGACGCCGAGCACTGGCTTTTGAAAGAGGAAATCCTGCCGGATGGCAACCGCAAGCTGCTCCTAAAAGTGAAGGCGACGGGGAAGCTGGTGCAGACGGAGACGAAATGAGGTGATTGTTTGATGGCTGAATTGTTTGATTGTTGCTCGTATCACGAGAACAATCAAACAATTAAACAATTCAACAATCAAATTATTACTGCCTTCAGCGTCACCTCCCCCACCCCTTCGGCACGGATGCGGACGAGGTAGATGCCGGTGGCGATGGTATTGCCAGCGTGGTTTTTCAGGTCCCAGTCCAAGTCAGGATAGATTTGCAGCTCCTCTAAGCCGGAGCCGTTGGGCGGGGCGGGCTGCTCGTTCCGGCTGAAATGCCTGACCATTTCGCCGTTAAGGCTGTAGATGTCCACTTCGCATTTGGCGGGCAGGTTGGTGATTTTCACGAAGCCGTTCCCTTCGCCGTCAGCGTAGCCTGCGAGGCTGTAGTAGGGGTTTGGCACGATGCGCACCATGTCCAGTTGGCCAGTTTGCAGGGGGCGGGGCATGATGGCGTAGGGTCGGCCATCGCCTTCGGGACCGATGTTACTGCTACCGATGATGAACATCTTGTCTTGGCCTACGCCAGTGGTGGCATTGAACGGCAAATACACATTGGCGGCATAAGCCAATGCTAGGTAGTGGTAGGTGCGGTGGTTGAGGAGGCGGCGGTCGTTGCCCTTGGCGAACAGGTCTTCCTTGATGGTGATGACGGGTTCGATGCCCGTATTATTTCCCTTAATTTCTTCCTTCGGAAAATACAGAAACTGCTCGGCGCCTGGCGTGGTTTGGTAGTTTGGGTTTTCCGTAGCTTCCCAGTTCGTGACCGTAGCAAACCCGTTGGCGATGTCGCTTTGGTGGACGAGCCGGGCCTTGGTGGTATCGCCAATGTCCTGAACGGTAGCATCGGGGCCAATCATTTGATAGACCAAATAGCCCTCGAAATTATAGCTGCAGTCCGCTGCTTCCCCCAGGCAGCCGAAAGCAGGGCTTTGAAATTGCTCGTTTAGGTTGTTTGAGAAAGCAATATTTGATAGGATAAGCGAAATCTCCCTATCAAGCGCCAACCAATCAACATCGGGGGCATCGGGGCCGTCGAAAGGCTCAGTGAAGCAATTGTCAAAAAAGTCCTGCGCATAGTCATCGGCTGCGAAGAGGCGGGTGAGGTCGGGGCATGGGTAGGTGATATTTGGGGCGAATACGACGCCGAAGGTAAGTTCATTGGTTGCGCCGGATTGCATAAGCATGGGGCCGCAGGATTGGACGGTTAAGCGGTCGTTGGGTGGCAACCCAGTTGGGAATTTTTCACCGGGATAACACATTGACCAGCCGTTAGGGTCGTTGGGCGGGCTAGGGAAGGCAAAGGGATAAATATTGGAATTGCTTGGGTCATAACCATCGTTTCCGTAGGAAAATGGAGTGCTATTCCTCCAAGACCCAGATAAGTAATTGTAAAACTCAATATCAATGCTTGGTTGCGACATACCGGGAGGGCCGCCCCAAAGACTATTACCAAAATAAGTAAAACTCGACATCCCCAACTCCTCCCCATTTTCATTCCGTGGCCCCCTGAAAATATCAACCCCTATTGCTGGGATATTCGAGCCATAGGTCGCCACGCCATTACAACTAGTACCGGGCTGGCCATCCACCTCATCTACATTGTAAAAATAGGACAAGCTTCTTTCTGGGTCACAGCCAATATAATCATCCAAATAGCAGCCAAGGTCGGCATCCATCCATAGCCCAAAATAAAACGAGTCAATATCCTCGCTTGCCCGATTGATAAACTTGTGGCGCTGGAAGGTCATGTCGTTGAGCGGGTCATTGGTGGCGAAGGCAAATGCCGTGGCTTGGATTTCCATGCGGATGGGTATGCCGTTGGTTTCACCGTGAATAGCCCCGCCACCTTCGTCGTTGTACAGCCAGAAAACGAGTTGGTCTGGTAAAAAAGGAACCTCATCCAAGCAGCCACTCATGTTTACGATTGGAAAATCACCGTCCAACGGCTCGTAAATGCCATTAGCGCTATGGTCGTAAAAGTCAGCAAGCGGCGCATCCGGCAGGTCAAAGCCATGTATCGCAGCAAAGTAGGGATTGCCCGTCGCTGGCCAAGCTTTCACACCCGCTGGTATTTCCGCAGCTGAATATGTGCCTTGACCCTGCGCCATTGCTTGCCATTTTGCAATATGCGACTGAATTTCGGCACCTTTCACATCGAAGAGCTTATCCCAGTTATTGCAGTTCACGCCATCCGTCATGCCATCGGCCTCAGCGAGTGGCCCCGGCCAGAAGTCGCTGTTGCCGTTGCGGTTGCCGTAGGTTTGGCAAGCCACCTTGAGGTTTCCGCCATCGTCGAGGCCGCCGAGCCAGATGCCTGCTGCGTAGATGGCCGACACTTCTGGCTGGCCGGGCAGGGGTTTTGGCACCACGTATTTGCCATCGGAGCGGTCCCACCACATATCGCCGCCCGTGAGCAGCCGGGCACGCACGTTGTTGATGTCCATGTCAATTTGTGCCTGGGCAGTGGTGCAAGCAGCGCGGAAAGTGGCCGCTTTTTTAGCGGTCTTTTTGCTCCATTTTGGTGGCGCTTTTGCTTCGCAAAAGTTGGGCAGTAAAATCATTGCGGCTATGGCAAACAGGCAAATCAGTGGTTTCATCGTCCGAGCTGGTTTGGTGAAAAAAGGAAAAGGCACGACACTGGACATGTCATGCTGCGCTATTTTTTGGATTCCAGACTTATTTTATACAGGATAAACGCCGTGAAAACTAAAGGCGAACATGAAAAAAGGGAGGCTGGCCGATGTAGCCAGCCCCCTTTTTTTATACAAAAATTAAAGGTTGATGCGCACGGAGATATTGTGCGTGCCATCGTAAATCTTGGTCTGGCGGTATGCGTAGTCCAAGGCAATGCGTGGTGCGCCTGCCTTTTTGCTTGTAGGAATATTAAGCGTAGCGCCAGCAGCCAGGCCGGTGTAAAGTGGCTCTGAGTTCACAGTGCCTTCAGATGCCACGTTGCCAAAGTCCAGCTTGTAAGCAGCACGAAGCATGAACAATTCATTGAAAGAAAACTCCAGGCCTGCGCCCAATTGGTCTTCAGAGAATGCATTGGATGTGTAGTTGGCCAAACCCGTGAGGCGGCTGTTGCCGGATAGGTAGTAGTCGTAGGACAGACCGATGTTCAACACCGATTGCATTTCGAAGGAAGTGGAACGTTGGTTCACAACAATGCCATGCTCGGTATCAAATGCGGGAATCTCGATTTCCTTGGACAAGCCCTCGCCACGGAACTGCATGCGTCCGCCGATGTTGCGAAGCGAAATACCGAACTTGAAGTTCTCTTTTTCGCCGGTGGTGTACTGAACACCTGCATCTAGGCAAATACCAGTGGCAGTCACGTCTTCAACGCCTTGAGACACCGCACGGCCTAGCACACCTACGGATACTTTGTTCTCGAAATTGTGGGAAAAGCCAATTCCAAAATTGGAGAACCTGGGTGAAAAGGTGCTGCCAGTACCTCCTGGTTGGAAGGTCGTGGTGCGCTGGATGTCACCAAAGTCGAGGGTCATGATGCTGATGCCCAATGCGCTGTTCTTGCCAATCTTTTGAGAAAGGCCGATGGCATTGGTAGTGATGCCCGTGCCTTTCAGGTAGTTGGAGTGACCAAAAATCACTTCCGTCTTGGGAATCCTGGCTAGGCCGGCAATGTTGAGCATCATGGCCTCTACCCCAACCACATTCGAAGTGTTCATGGAGTGAAGTCCTGCACTGCGGGCCCAAGGATTCATGAGCAGCTCCGGTGCTCCAGCCTCGCCCTGTCGGTCAGGGTTGCCCGCTTGTACATTGGCAGATGCCAAAGCAAAAAGGGCAATAAATAGGTATAATGACTTATTCATAAAATTGCTTTGAATTTGATGGTTGAGCAACCGTTGGCCCCAGTCTTGAGGGAAATGCGCTTACACTTCCTCCAAAACCGGGGCTTGGGGTCGCAAACAGATTTACAGGCCCGTTGGGTCGTACTGTCTAGTAACGCCGAACCATTTGAGGGTGCGTTGTCCGAGTTCTCCTGCATCTACATGCACAAGATAAACGCCAGCCGAAACAGGAATACCTTTGCTGTTCCTCAAATCCCACTCGATGTCAGGGATTATCTGCGTGCTAGGCGTACCAGACCCGTTAGGAGCACCAGGCAATTCGTCTCGGTTGTACTGACGGATGAACTTACCGTCGAGTGAGTAAATCGTCACCGTGCACTTTGATGGCAGGTTGGTGATTTTCACGATGTTTGACAAACGACCATCTTCATAGTCCGAGAAGGCATAATACGGGTTTGGAACCATCAAAATCTTGTCCAAGGCTTCGTTGATGCCAGCTTGGTCAAGCGCTTCTGCTTGTTTTCCTTCAATTTTGAATTTGTAGGTCGGATAACCATTGGCAACATTGGTTCCTTCGAACACTTCATAAGGATTGTCCACCCGGAGCTTGATGGTAAGCTCGTTGGGGATAATGCCCTCAGCATAAGATTTCAAGGTTTGGCCCGGAGCAAGCATTGGCATGCCAGCCCAAGTGATACGCTTGAGCGCATTTACCTTCCTAAGGTCTGTCTCGTTCGGGTCAAGCCTTCCACGGAGGTATTTGCACTGTCCATCATCTTCGCTGTAGTAGTCCTCGTTGGTGACGTAAATTGTATGCTGTCCACCAGCGTAGAAGAACATTGGTGAATTCAGCACACTCAGGTCACCGCCCGGGTCAGATGGGAGGAACAACTGTGAAGATGGATTGAACATCATGTCAGCGCCGTTGGGCTTGCCATTGTTGTACAAGTCCAAGTAACCAGTTGATTCTGAGTATGCAGAGTTTTCACCGAAGAAGATGTTGAGGCGCCTGCCTGTTTCAACGTCAACAGCATAGCCGGGGAACCATCCCATTCCGATTCCATCCCCATCGGGGTCAGCAAGGCCATCGCCGTTCGAGTCCTCTTTGCCCACAGATGGTGAGTTCCGAAGGTCGAAGCTAAGGATTGGGTCTGCCGCAGTTGCGCCAGCTGCCAACAGTGGCTCACCATCTTCCCGAATGCCAAAGCTCGCATAATCCGAGTTGAACATTTCAACCACGATGCAACGGCTCCACTTGCTTTTGTCGCTAGTGAACACAATGTCAATGTTGTTAAGCTCTACCAACGCATCTTCCTTCACGACCAGGGAGTTCTGCTGGCTTCTCCATGCTGGAGTCAGGTAGAATGGGTACTCTGAAGAGCCTACCCTTGAACGGTAATCAGCAAGTTGGTACGGAACCATGAAGCCATCGCCCATTGCCCCGAGTGTGGTCTCGTGGTTGCAGTCCCAACTTTCGTCGAAACGCAAGAAGTCAAATGCAGAGTTGATAAATGGTGCATCAGGAACCGTAAAGCCATCCCTGACGGCTGTAAACCATTGCGGAGCGTTCAAATCAGCATAGGTCAACTCTGCGCCAATTGCGCCATTTTCTTCATCGTCGCATTGGCCTGCATCGGCAGTTTGGCCGATGGAAATAGAGAAGCCGTATTGACCAAAGATTTGCTCGTTCAAGAATTCAATGGATTTTTCGGCAACAATCTCTTCGCCAGTGCCCAAGTCCTTGAGCTTCCAGAAGACATTTTCGTCGAGCTTGTCATTGCTCATGTCATCGTCAATGAAAGTAAGTTCAAAGTCGCCGTCCTTCACTTCGAGTGGGTTGAAAACCCTTACATCAATTGGGCCACGGCCTTCTTTGTAAACAATGGTGCCATCAAATGTCCTGTCGAGGATTTGTGCCTTGGTCTCATCAGACATATCCAGGAAGTTACCACCTGCGCCTTCACCGTCAAGGCGTGTAACGACAGGGCCATCACCGTAAGCAGCATTCAGCTTCTTGTCCACAATCGGACGAGGGATGATGGTGTACGGGAAGCCATCGCCATTTGGCCCAATATTGTTACGACCCACCAAGAAGGTGTTTTTCTGTCCAACTTGTGTCAATGGGTCAAACTGAATGAAATTGTTGGTACCGTAAGCAAGTGCCGTGTAGTAGTACTTGCGGTGGTTAATCAGACGGCGGTCACCAGTTGCAAATTGGTCTTCCGTGAAGTTGAAAGTATGGCGGATACCGTTGTCCAATGCCTCGATTTTCACTTCAGGATAGAAAACAAACTCAAACTGGTTCGGGTCAAGTTCTGCGCCTGGGTTTTCTATTGCTACCCAGTTGTAGAGCGCCTTGACGCCGTTGCGAACGTCCACCCAGTACACCAATTTTGCCTTGGTTGGGTCATCGAACTCTGATGTACTTACATCTGGGCTAGCCACTTGGTAAATCAGGTAGCCTTCAAAGTTATAAGTAGTGTCAAGGTTTGGCACGTCACCAGGCGCACCAATCACGTTTTCCTGATAAGCCTCTTGGTAGTTGTTAGAAGCTGGCGCTGGCTTATTGGTCAAAACAGCGATCAACTCCCTGTCCAAAGCAATCCAGTCAACATCTGGTGCATCTGGGCCATCAATGATGTCAAAGCAGTTGTCGAAAAGGTCTTGAGCAAGGTCATCAGCAAACAACAGCTTGGTGATGTCCGGGCATGGATAGTCTAGGTCTGGCACCCAAACAGCACCGATGATAAGCTCATTCGTAGCACCTGGCTGGAGCAGGAATGGGCCAGAAGCCTGAACCGTACGGCGGTCGTACGGTGGCAATCCAGTTGGAAACTCCGTAGGCGCTTGTGGGTTGCACATTGACCAAGCAGAACCATCGTTAGGCTCACCTGGGAATGCGTAATCAATCAAGTTTTGGTTGGCCGGGTCATAGCCATCGCCGCCAAAGGAGAACGGCGTACCATCCCTCCAGCTACCTGACAGGTAGTTGTAAAATTCCGTATCAATAGCAGGGTCAGTTGTGCCCGGAGGCGGACCACCAACAGTATTGTTCATGTAAGTGAACGAAGACATGCCAAGCTCGACGCCGTTCTCATCTCTAGGGCCACGGAAATAATCTATGCCAATGATTGGAATCTGTGTGCCATAGGTAGGGACGCCACCGCAAGTGATGCCCGGTTGACCATCTTCTGCGTCAACATTGTACGTGTAGGCGAGGCTCCTTTCGATGTCGCAACCTACGTAGTCGTCCAGGTAGCAACCCAAGTCAGCATCCACCCACATCGCAAAATAGGTACTGTCAATGTCCTCTTTTGCCCGGTTGATGAGCTTGTAGCGCTGGAAGGTCATGTCGTTGATTTGGTCATTGGTAGCATAACCAAATGCTTGAACCTGGATTTCCATACGGATGGGAATACCATTGGTCTCACCGTGGATAGCTCCACCACCTTCGTCGTTGTATATCCAGAATATCATCTCATCTGGAAACTGCGGAGGCAGTTCTTCGCAACCACGGACTTCGATGGTTGGGAAGTCGCCTTCCAATGGCTCATAGTCACCATCGGCGTCTTGGTCGAAGAAACCTGCAAGACCTTGGTCAGTTTCTGGTAACAAGAAGTTGTTGACATCGAAGAAAAACTCGTTGTTCTTAGCGGGCCAGCCCTTCACACCAGCAGGAATCATGTCCTCCGTGTAAGGTGTGCCGCCATCCACAGCTGCTTGCCACAGTGACAAGTGTTCTTTGATTTCAATACCTGAAACCTCAAAGAATTTGTCCCAGCTGTCGCAAATCTCCTTGGTAGTTGTTCCTTCGTCCGGGTCGAGCGGGCCAGGCCAGAAGTCACTGTTACCGTTATTGTTGCCATAAGTTTGGCAAGCAACTTTCAAGTTGCCACCATCATCAAGACCACCCAACCATACTGCACCCGCATAAATGGATGAAACGGGGGTTTGGCCAAGTGGCACTTTCGGCACGACGTACTTGCCGTCACTCCGGTCCCACCAAACGTCGCCGCCTGTTGTCAAACGGGCACGCACGTTGTTGACGTCTTGGTCAATTTGAGCCTTTGCGGTCACGCAGGCTTCCCTGAAATTGACCGTACTGTTGCTTGGCTTTTTTCTTTGCCGTGACGGGTCGTAGTAAGCGCTCGCCGAAGAAGCAAAGACCAAAATTGCCACTGCAGTTGTTAAAATTGTTTTTAAACTACGCATGGTTCTAAAATTTGGTTTATTGAAAACTGTCAATGTTTTTCGGACAATGCCGTTGTGGCTATCTGAATTGACATTTGAGCAGATTTCAACAATTACTAAACAAGTTCAATTCTGGTGGATGAGCAGCATGGGCTCCTCATCCACCCTATTTATCATTGATATTAAAAGTCGAAAATCGCACCCAAGAAAATCCGCCTTGGAAG
>JALOMF010000043.1 GCA_025455635.1 Saprospiraceae bacterium
ATCCCCAACTTCCCAAACTACCGCCTCGGCACGGGCTACCCTGTCTGCGACAGCAACATCGTCTATGTGTCGAGCGGGTACGTGCCGCCGCCCGTGGAGGAGGTGCGGGTGTGGCCCAACCCCGCCACCAGCGAGGTCACCGTCTCGCTGCCAAGCACCCTGCCCAAGCCCAGCACCTGGCTCCTCTACGACCAACTAGGCCGGGAAGTCCTGACCGAGCAAATGCCAGCAGGGGCAATGGAACAAGAAATAAATGTTGGGAATATTCCGCCGGGAATGTATTTTTGGCGGGCAATGTCAGAAGGAGCCTTGATAGGGAGCGGCAAGCTCGTACTGGCTCGCTGACCACCTCAGATTTGACCAAAGATTCTCACCTTTTTACTTTATACAAGCATCATTCAACATTTGCAACCTGCAAGCAGCCCATCTGCTCGCAGGTTTTTTTTCATTTTAAGGTGCCGCCCCCCTCACTCAAACGGATTCGCAAACGCCGGATTGTCGTAGTAGCTCGTATCCGTCAGCGTGTGCAGGAAGGCCACGAGCGCCTGCTTGTCGTATTCCGTGAAGTTCTGCGGGCTGATGGAGAGCAGCACCACATTGTCGGCGTAGTGGCCGCCAGATACGTAGTGGTCCACCACTTCTTCGAGGGTCTGGAACATGCCGTTGTGCATGTATGGCGCCGTGAGGGCGATATTGCGGAGCGTGGGCGACTTGAACATGCCGTTGTCGGTGAGGTTCCCGGTGATGGCACCGAGGCCCTTGTCCGGGAAGTCGGACAGGGAGGCGACTTGGGTGATGGCGTTGTTGCGGTAAACCTCGGAACTGTACAGTGCCCCGCCGTCGTGGCAGTGGGCGCAGTGGCCAGTGGCAGCGCCCGGCTCGCCCAAGAGGTCGTCGTAGAATATCTTTTGCCCATCCACTTCCAAGTCGGTGAGCAGGAAGGGGTCAGGGTCTTGCTGGAACTTCTTTTTGTCGTAACGGGAATTGGCACTGATGAGGGTTCGCTCGAATTGCGCCAGCGCCTTGGCAGCGAGTTCCTTGGTGATTTCATTGGAGTTTTCGATGCCGAATGCCTCCCTGAAACGCTGCTTGTAGTCGGCGTGGCGTCGTAGTTTCAGTTCCACATTGTCCCAGATTTCGGCCATTTCCACGGGGTTCTCAATGGGGTGGAGGGCCTGGTCTTCGAGGGTCTGCGAGCGGCCATCCCAAAAGAAGCCCTTGGTCTGGAAGCCCACGTTGAGGAGCGACATGGAACTGCGGTTGCCCACCAGCCCGCCCACGCCCGGCGGGAAGGCGGTATTGTCGTTGAAGCTGCGGGTAAGCAAGTGGCAACTGCTGCACGAGATGGTGCTGTCTTTCGACAGTATCGGGTCGTAGAAAAGCCTGCGCCCCAGCTCGATGCCCTGCACGGTGAGCGGGTTATCGGCAGGGATTTCCATAGACGGCAAGCCAGGCGGGATGGTCAGCTCATGCGGCGTTGGGTCGTAGGGAATGCCCGTGAGGTCTTCGCCCGACGGGGTCGGTGTGCCGTTGTCGTCGTCCTTGCAGGACATTACACCTAAAGTAGCGATGATGGCTAGAATGACAAGTTTCTTCATGTTAGAAATGGGAATTTGGGTGAATTGGGGCAATTGGTGTAAATGGGAAAGGCATTTGCCAGTGGCGGGTTGGGGCCAAGCCTAAAATTGCAGGGCTTGCTCCCAATGCCCCATCAGGCGCTCGGCCAGTGGAAGGTCGGAGAGGGACTGCGTGTCCTGGTTGTCAGGGTCAGAGAGGTCAAGCTCCACGCCGTTTTCCACATAAATATTGAACACGTCGGCCACGAGGTCGAGGTCGAAAGTCTGCCCGTCTTCGAGGTTGAAGGATTTCAGTTTGGTGACGCTGGTCAGCACAGCATCCATGCCGGGGTGGTGCTCAAAGCCCTGGTCGTTTTGGTCGAACGTGCCATCCCCGTTTTTATCATAAATGCCTTCCGACTTCATGAAAATATAGCTGTCCCAGTCGCTCCAATAATGGGAGGCAAAAGCTTGGCGGAGTGGGCTGTCGGTGGGCAGGTTGCCAGATGCAGCGTTGTTCGATTCTTCCGACACCCCAAAGTCAATCTTGATGCCTTTGTAGGTGCCGACTGGTACGTTTTCGTAGTTGCGCACCAACGGTGTTTGAGCCGCAGCGAGGTCGAGGTTGTCCTTGAAATCAAAGAACTCCACGGCTGACAGCAGGTGGTCGGTCGTAGAGCCTTCGCCCAGCAGGGTGATTTTGGAGGCGAAAAAATTGAAGTTCTGGAACCGGATGGCGTTGCCGCTGGGATAGTCCAGTGTTTGAAACAACACAAATGGCGCTCCATCGTACGTTGCTGAAAAATGGAGGTTGACGGTGGCTGTGGGGGTCTTGGGGGATTCATCGTCCTTGCACGAAAATGCGAAGACGGCTAGGAAGAGTAGGAATGCAAATTTTCTCATGATTGACAAATGGTTAACGGCTGTTTAGTCAAGTATTGCCAGCAAAATTACGCCTATTCCAGTTTGATGGAGGTGACCGAAATCGCATTGGACAGTTGGCTGTCAATTTTTTCCCGCATGACCGCCTCCGAGTCGTTTTTGAAATCAATGTCCCGGAAGAGCGTCATGTAGTTCATGCGCAGCGTGAGCTTGATATTGAAACCCCGGTCAATGCTCGTTGGTTGTTCAAAATCGAGTGATATTTGTTTGCCTTCGGTAAAAACAAAGTCAATCGGCAGCGTACCGGGCAGGGTATCGGGCCGAATGCTCAAATGGACGGGCAGGTAGCCCACGCCGTCGAGGTAGCTGAGGGAGTCGTTTTCGGCAGCGAGTGGGTGGCCCGCCGTCAGCGTGTCCACCCAAGCCTGCTGCACGGTGGGGCTGAGGCCGAGCAGGAATTTCACGCCCGTGAACTGTCCGTCGGTGCGCACCGTGCCCAAGTTTGCGGCAGCGAAAATCTCCCGGTCGTGCTTCGAGTAATTGTCTTCCAAGTACACCGAATCGCCGCCTAGCAAGGGCAGCCAGAACGAGTCCTGCACACCTATTTCCAAGCCGTCTTCCCGCACCAGTTTCAAGTCGGAAATGAAGAAACGCCCTCGGTCAAAATAAAAGTAATGGTTGGTATCCAGCACCGACTGGTACTTTTTGTTGTAAAAAATGGTCATGCTCGTATCGGGTTGGTTCGCTGGCGCAATATGGTGCTGAAACAGCAGCGATAGGACTGGGTACTTGCAGCAATTCGGGCAAGGGTCGTCGGCGCTCACGTCGTAATTCGTCGCCTCCAGGTCAAGGCAGCCTTCCTTTGGCTCATAGCAGCCCACGAAAAGAAAAAGTACCAGCAAAAAAAGCCAAAATCGCATAATTGGACGGTAGTCGGTTAACGGTGGACGGCTGACGGTGGACGGGATTTCGTGGGAACCGTCCACCGTCTGCCGTCCACCGTTTATGCTCTCATTTTTGAACGCTTCACGAGCCAAGCTTGCAGGATGGGGCGGAACCCTTGGTTGATGTCGGCCTCCACGAAATCCACTTTGTACTGCATGCACCTTAGGCGCAGCTCGTCCTTGAAGGCGGCCACTTGTTTCACGTAAGTCTCCTTGACTTGGTTGGGTTGCAGGCGCAGTTGCTCGCCCGTTTCCATGTCAATGAAGAGGTAGGGGCGGTTTTCGTACTCGAAGTCAATCTCCAGCGACTTGTCCACGGTGTGGAATAGCACGACCTCGTGCTTGGCATGCTTCAAGTGCTGGAGTGCCGAAAACAAAGCCTCCGACTGGTCGGAATGCTCGAACATATCGCTGAAAATAACCACCAACGACCGCTTGTGGATGCTGTCGGCAATCTGGTGCAGCGCCTTGGCCGCCGAGGTAGTGCGGTTGTGGGCGTTGTTCTCGATGGCCTGTTGGAGGTAGGTCAGCAGCAGGCGGTAATGAGAGGTGCTGGCCTTGCAGCGGGTATGCGTTTTCACCTCGTCCTCGAAAATAGTGAGGCCGAAGGCGTCCCGTTGTTTCATCAGCAGGTTCATCAGCGCCGCAGCGCCCAGCGCCGAAAACCGTAGCTTGTTGGTGTAGTTCGGGCTGTCCTTGGTCACTTCCGGGAAGTACATCGAGGAGCTGGCGTCCACCACGATTTGGCAGCGGAGGTTGGTTTCTTCCTCGAATTTCTTGGTGTACATCCGGTCGGTGCGGGCATACACTTTCCAGTCAATGTCCTTGGTCGTTTCGCCGGGGTTGTAGAGGCGGTGCTCCGCAAACTCCACCGAAAAACCGTGGAACGGCGACTTGTGCAGGCCGATGATAAAGCCTTCCACCACTTGCTTCGCAAGTAGTTCGAGGTTGCCGATGTTGCGGACTTGGTAGTTGTCGAGTAAAACCATTTTTCGATTGCGGATTTCGGATTGCGGATTTCGGATTTCGGAACTTGTCCCGAAACCTCGGGATTGGGGGCGCTACTTTAAATCCAAGTGAAAAACGCTGCGAAGCTTAAAGTGTTGCGGTGTTGGGTTTGTAGTCGGGAACTTTAGTTCCCGACAGCTCAACTGTGAACTGAATCTCACCGCTAAATCACGCCTTCAGCGCCGCCTCGTAGAGTTTTTCGTAAAACGGCTGGCAGCGCTCCGCAAGCTCCTCCAACTTCGGGGGCAGCGCCACGTTTTTTTCAATAAAAGGCTCAAAACCGCAGCTGCGGTGGACGTTGGCGTACCAGTACTTGGCCCAAACGCCGTCTTCGGGGCGGGGGCCAGGCTGCCATGTCAGCATTTTTTCATCAAAAAAAAGCCCAAGCCGCTCACAGAGCTGCGCAAGCACTGAGGCCGGGTTCAGCAGCAGTTCACGGGCGTCCACCACGGCATCGAGGCAGTTGTTTTTTGTTAAAAAACCGAAGACCTCAGCCTGTTTTTCCACGCCGATGTCAGGCATGGTCGGGTTGGGGATGACCTTGGCGTAGCTGCCGATGATTTCACGGGGGTTGCGGATGAGCATCACGTTTTTGGTGCGCAGCATGAAGCCCCAGTCGAGGTGGATGAGGTGGTGGGTCATCTGCTTGAACAGCGCCACCGGGGTCGGGTATTCCCCAAAAATCACGTCCTGCACCACTTTTTCGCCATCGTTTTCTTGCGAAGCCAGCACCTCGTCCGTACCGGGATGCCCCGCCTCCGAGTCGGTCTTGGAGAGGTAGTGGGCGTAAAGCGGCTCGTCCACCACGGTCGTATCAGAGCGCTGCGCAAAGCTATACATAAAGGCCGTGCTGATGTTGCGTGGGCTAGACCAGACGTTGATGCGGTGGACGGATGACGGTGGACGGATGACGGTGGAGGGCATTTGCGGCGTTTTTAAAAATGAAAATTAAATAGCTGAGGGGCTTGCAGGCCGATGGCAAACCGCAGCACCAAGCCCAAGGCAAGGCTGCCCCAACCAAGCAGAAAAATGGCCTTGCCCCATTGCCTCGCCTCCGTTGCGAAGGTAAAAAACTGTTGGCCTTCCATGTCGGTGGTGCGGTCTTTCCAGTAGTACCAAGCCATGCCCATGCCCCAGAGGAAAAACAAGAGGCTGATGAACAACCCGCCCAGCACCGCAAAAACAGCGTGGAGCAAGAGCAGGCCAATGCCCACGGGCTTGCCCGACCTGAGCGCCTCGGTGCGTTCTTGCTGGTAGGCCGCCACTTGCGAGGTTGGGACGACCACACCTTGTCTTTTCAGCAAAATTTGCGCAGCAGCAATGTCTTCTGGCGTCCATTCATCTGGCTTGCGCAATACTTCCAGCAATTCGGTAGCCGTGAACCCTTGGAAATAGTGGCTGTCGAGCAATTGCGGATTGTCCTCCACCGACTTGGCGAGCAACTGCCCCACCCTGCCGAAGTCCACTGGCCGCAGTTTCACCACCGCAAACGGCGTAAGCCCCTGCCCAGCGATGGACTTGTCAATCAACAGCCTGCTTTTTTCAACGGAATACGGGATTTGGTGGGCATTTAGTAGGTTCTCAAATTCGACGACCTGCGACTCCATGAAGAAGTCACGGTAAAACTCGAAGCCGCCCGCCGGCCCTGGCGATGGCTCCATCAAATGGTCGTCGAGGATTTCAGGCATTTTAATTTATTAGCTGCTGGCCAGCTCATTTAACCCGATTCAGCCCCAGCGCCTTCAGCATCCAATTGGGGAGCGCCTTGCCGGGTTCCCGCTTGCGCAGGTCGAGGTACCAGCCGATTTTTTTCAGGATGGGCACTTTGTGCGTTTCCACGAACTCGATGAGCGTGCCGTCAGGGTCTTCCACGTAGCTGAAGCGCCCAGCGGCCTCGCCCATGTCGAAGCTGTTGTCGCTGTCCACGGTGAAGGGGTGGCCGAAGGCTTCGCAGCGCTCCTTCATGGCAGCCATGCCCGTGATGTCGAAGCAGAGGTGGATATAGCCGAGGTCGCCCCAGAAGCGGTCCTTGAAAATCTTGCGGGGGCTGCGGTTTTTCACCTCCACCAGTTCCAGTTCCATGTCGCCGAGGAGCTTGGAGAACGGCCCTTGGTGCGGCTGGCTGTGGCGCAGCAGCACCCGCCGGACGGACGACTCGCCACCGGGCAGGCAGTTCAGGTCGTCAAAGCTCTCATTTTTATCAAAAACAACGGTGTCGCAACCCAATATTTGCTTGTAAAACGCCAGCGATTTGTCAATGTCCGACACACCGATGGTACAGCCATAGACACCGCCCATCGTGCGCTCGCCCGGCTGGAACCAAGAATTGCCCTCCACGATTTCAATCAGGTTGCCGTAGGGGTCGTTGAGGTAAAAATGGAGCTGGCCAGCCGGGTTGCGGGTGATTTCGCCCAGCACTTCCGCTTGTTTTTGGAGCAAAAACTTGTGCGTGGCACAGACATCCGCCGACTTGATTTTCATGATATAAATGCCGAGGTCGCCCACAAGCGGTTGAAAATCAGCGGCTTGTGGGGTGCGGCAGGTGTATTGCCAGATTTCGAGGCCGCCGCCGCCCCGCATGTTCAGGGCCAGCACGGCGTGGCGGCTGCGGGGCTTTCCGCCCGTGTAGGGCAGCATGAGCTTGGCCTCAGCGGCTTCTTCAAAGACGGGCACATCGAAGCCGAGGTGCTCCCGGTACCAACGCCAAGTCTCGTGGACGTTCTTGTTACCAATGCCTATTTGCTGAATCCCGGCAATAAGTGGAGTGCCGTTGGTTGTAGTAGCTGACATGCAGAAAATTGTTTAGCCATCAAAAAGACGGCAAAGCTGATATTTTTTTTAGTTTTTTTTGTTAAACCCTTTGAAATGGCGGCTTTAGGCTGAATTTTGCGGCTACGCTGTTTTCAAGGTAAACCGTTTCAAAAACTCAATCACATGAAAATCGCCATCGGCACCGACATGGAGGCGCATTTGCCCAATACCGTTGTGGATTTGCTGCGAAAAATGGGCCATGAACCTACGCTTTTCGGCGCCTTCCACACCAAATCGGCGCCTTGGCCCAAAGTCGCCGTGGAAGTAGCCACCGCCGTCTCTAACGGTGATTTTGACATGGGGGTTCTTTTTTGCTGGACGGGCACGGGCATCAGTCTCGCCGCCAACAAGGTCAAGGGCATCCGGGCGGCGCTCTGCAACGACGCCGAAACCGCCGCCGGTGCCCGCAAATGGAACAACGCCAACGTGCTGGCCATGAGCCTCCGCAGCACTTCCGAGCAGGTGGCCAAGGAGATGTTGGAGGCATGGTTCAGCACCGACCCCAGCGAGGACACCGACGACGTGATTGCACTGGAGTATTTGGAACGCATTGAAAATGAGCGGTTTAGGGATAGTCGTTAATAAGATAGCCGGATTGAGCAAATTTGCAGGCTTTTATTGTCATTTCGTTCATCTTTTTCTTGACGGTGAATGCTTGACATGCGCAGGCAGTTTGAATATATTTTTATGAAAAAACAGCTAGCAACACTTTTCATTTTTCTGGTCGTTTTGGGCCAATCGTTCGGGAGTGATGCCGACCGCATTTTTGCCGAAGGTAACAAAGCCTACGAAGCCAAGGACTACGCCAAGGCCATCGAAATCTACGAGCAGTTGCAGGCGGCGGGTAGGCAGTCCGCCGATTTGGAGTACAACCTCGGCAACGCTTGGTACCGCAGCGGCAGCATTGGCTGGGCAGTTTTGCATTACGAGCGGGCCTTGTTGCTGGATGCAGGGCACGAAGCAGCGGCCAAAAACATCGAGTTTTTGCGCTCGAAATCCTTGAACGACATCGAACCGCTGCCGCCATTTTTCCTAACTAAATGGTGGAACGCTGCCCGTATGTCCCTCAGCAGCACCGCAATGGGCGTCTTGGCCTTGGTGATTTGGTGGGCAGGTTTTGGGGTTTTGATAGCTTGGCGGCTCCGCAAAATGCCACGTGGACTTTGGGCAGGTGTAGTGCTGATTTTACTGAGTTTGCTGCCGCTCTCCTTGTCTCTAAGCCGGACTTTTTTGGAAGGAAACTCCAAGCAGGCCATTCTGATTCAAAAAACGGCCATCCTTCGCTCGACGCCCGACGATGGTTCGCAGGAGGTGCTCACGATTTCCGAAGGCACAAAACTGGAGCAGGTAAAACACGTGGAAGGCTGGTGGCAGGTCAGGTTGCTGAACGGTGAGTTGGGCTGGCTGCCCGAGCTGGCGATGGAGCGGATTTGAGCTAGCTAACGGATGACGGTAAACGGCGAACGGCGAACGGGTGACGGTGAATGGCTATTCCTTACCGCTGGTGGTTCAGCAGCCGCATCAGTTCCTCTAGGTTGGCTTCGCTGACGGGAATCTCTACCCCACCGACCATAACTTGGTGGCTGCGGATGGAAGCGATTTTGTCCACGTTGACGATGAACGATTTGTGTACCCTGAAAAAACGCTTCTCCGGCAGTTTCTCCTCGATGCCCTTCAAGGTGGATTTGGTCAAAATGGGCCGTTTGACATCCTCCAAAAAAATCTTCACATAATCCTTCATCCCTTCGATATGCGTGATTTGGTCAATCGTGATTTTGACCAAGGAGTATTCCACGTTCACAAAAAAATGGTTGCTCGCAGGCGCTGGTTCAGCAGTCGAAGCGGGCATGGGTTGCCGTTTTTGGTGGGTGTCCAGTGCTTTGAAGGCTGCCTTCGTGAATCGCTCCATGCTCACGGGTTTCAGCAGGTAGTCCACCACTTCCAAGTCGTAGCTCTCCACGGCGTAATTGGAGTAGGCCGTCACGAAAATGACCAACGGCTTCTCCCGCAGGCTCGCCAAGAACTTGGTGCCCAACATGCCGGGCATCTGGATGTCGAGGAACATCAGGTCAACTTGCTCCCGTTGCAGCACCTCCATCGCCTCGAAGGGGTTTTTGCAGGTACCCACCAGCTCCAAGAACGGCAATTGCTGGATATTCTCTTCCAACAGCTTGCGGGCAAGGCTTTCGTCATCAACGGCAATGCATTTTAACTTCATATTGTTGGATTGCTGTGATTGTTGGATTGTTGGATTGTTGGATTGCTGTGATTGTTGGATTGCTGTTATTGTTGGATTGCCATGCTGTGCGTCATGCAAGCAACAATTTAACAATCCAACAATTTAACAATCAATCAATTTAACAATCAATCTAACCACTTCGCAATTTCGGCCAATTCGGCTGGCGCAAAATCCAGGTTTTTCAAAGTGCCGATATTGTCGAGCATTTGTTTCGGGCTGCTGGCACCAACCAGCACAGTGGTGATGCGGGGGTCTTTCAGCAGCCAAGCGATGGCCATTTGCGCCAATGTCTGCCCCCTACCCTGCGCTATTTCGTTGAGCTGGCGCACCCGCTCCAGCACGGCTGGCGAGATTTGCTCTTTTTTCAAATAACGGCCATCCTTGACGAGCCTTGAATCACTGGGCATGCCCTTGAGGTACTTATCGGTCAATATGCCCTGCTCAAGCGGGCTGAAGGCAATGGCTCCAACACCTTGATTTTCAAGCACTTCCAGTAGCCCACCTTCCACCCAGCGGTCGAACATGCTGTACCTCGGCTGGTGGATGAGCAGCGGGGTGCCCATTTCCCGCAGGATGTTGGCAGCCCGGTCGGCATCGGCGGCTTGGTACTGCGAAATGCCCACGTAGAGTGCCTTGCCCTGCCGCACGATATGGTCGAGGGCGCCCATCGTTTCTTCGAGCGGGGTGTCGGGGTCGGGGCGGTGGTGGTAGAAGATGTCCACGTAGTCCACGCCCATACGCTGGAGGCTCTGGTCGAGGCTGGCGATGAGGTATTTGCGGGAACCCAAGGTGCCGTAAGGGCCGGGCCACATATCCCAGCCCGCCTTGGTGGAGAGGATAAGTTCGTCCCGGTAGGACTTCCAGTCTTGGCGGTAGAGGCGGCCAAAGTTCTCCTCGGCAGCGCCGTAGGGCGGCCCGTAGTTGTTGGCAAGGTCGAAGTGCGTGATGCCGTGGTCGAAGCTGGTGCGCAGGATGTTGCGGGCGTTTTCGAGGTCGTCGGTGTGCCCGAAATTGTGCCAAAGCCCCACCGATAGCATGGGCAGCAACAGGCCGCTTTTCCCGCAGCGGCGGTACTGCATCCGGTCGTAGCGGTCATCGGTTGCCCGGTAAAAGCCGGGGTCGTATTTGTCGTTGATTTTCATGTTGTTGGATTGGTGTAACTAAGGCCGTGAAGGTGGGGAAAAGCACTGACTTATTGCGCAAGCGGCCATAAAAAAACCCTGCTCAGGCTTGTGACCAGACCTTCAGCTCCACGTTGAACCACTCGCCCTGCTGACCGACTTTCAGTTCGTGGCGGTCGGGGTAAAGCAATTCGAGGCGGCGCTGCACATTGCGCAATCCGATACCGGAGGCGCTGTCCTTGTCCTCCACGGCCTCGATGGTGGTCTTGTTTTTAACGTTGAAAACAAAGCTTTTCTCCCTGATTATCAAGGATATATCAATGACGGGCGATTGTATCAGTCCAACTCCGTGCTTGAAGGCATTTTCCACGAAAGGAATCATCAGCATCGGTTCGATGAGCTGCGGGCCGGGGGTGCCCTCAATGTTGAGGCGGATGTCCACGTCCTCCTCGAAGCGGATTTTTTGGAGTTCGACGTAGTTCTGAAGGTAGTCCACTTCTTTTTCCAGCGGCACCTGCGTCCCGCCCGATTCGTAGAGCATGTAGCGCATCAGTTCCGAGAGCTTGATGGTCACCGGCTCGGCGAGGCTGGACTTGGAGCGGATGAGGTAAACGATGCTGTTGAGGATATTGAAAATGAAGTGCGGGCTAATCTGCGAGCGCAGGAACGATAGCTCGGACTTGAGGCGCTCTTCCTGCTCCTCTTGCCTCGATTTTTCTTGGTTGAGCAACAAGGAAATGAACCCGTAGCCCGTGCTGATGGCCGTCACGAATGCCACGGGCACCACGGCCCAAAACACGTCGTTGTGCCGCTTCATAAGGTGGCAAGGTACGACGACTTCTTTCATCCAATTTTGAAAAAAAGCAAAGAAAACGATGAGGCCAAGCAGGGAAAGCAAGTAGGCGGTCATGCCTTTTTTACCAAAAATCTTTGGAACGAGCCACTCAGAATTGAGCAAAAACAAGGGAATATTGGTCAATGCGACCGGAATGATAGCAATGCTGAACTCGTAGGCCCGCTCGTTGTCGCTGTTGGTGATGATGGGCAAGCCAATCCAAATCGCCCAGAGGACGATGTGGAAAATGAACTTGAAAAGCACATCCGAAGCAATGTTTTTGCCCAGTAAATTCATGTAAAAATGGTTATTGGTAGCGGGTTTAAATTAAAAATGCGGAAACTGGATAGCCCCACTTGATTAATAACTGTTCCAAAATTAGGCACCCCGGCCGCATCCCCATTTGCGAAGCGATGAAAACAGAAATTTTGAAGATAAAAACCGCTAAACAAGCAGGTTTTCAAGGGTTTTTAGCGATATCTCCACGCCTTGCAGTTTCATCGCCTCAAACTTGCATTTAAGCGATAACCAAAATCCTGCTCCTGCGTTTGATGTTCCTTTGCATCAAGAATTTTTCACCTAACTATTATCATGAAATTGTCATTTCTGCATTCCCGTTTTACCATTTTGAAAACAATCCTAGCACTTCTCCTTGTGGTTTTCGCTTCGCAAATGGATGCCCAAAACTGGCCGGGCGCACCCGGTGGCGGTGGCGCTCCCGGTGCTGGCAAGGGCGCCCCGATGAACATTGGCCGCTTCTACGGCAAGGTCATTGACGAAAACAAGAAAGGCATTGCTTATGCCACGGTCGAGCTGTACGGGATGCAGTTCGACACGACCACCAAAACCCTGAAAGAGCAGCTCATCACGGGCCAAATCACGGAGGAAAACGGCGATTTCAACCTCGAAAAGCTGCCCATCATGGGGGATTTTACGTTGAAAATCAGCTTTATCGGCTACGCCGAAACCTCGCAGAAAGTGTCGTTTGGCGTAAAACCACCAAGCGGTGGCGGCGCTCCCGGCAGTGCACCCAGCGGCCCACCTAGCGGACCTCCGGCAGGTGGATTCCCCGGTGCTGGCATGGGCGGCGGCGGCTTCGAGAAAGACCTCGGCAATATCAAACTGACCACCGAAGCCACCACCCTCAGCGAAGTGACCGTGACGGCCCAAGCCGCACAGACCACCCTCGCCCTCGACAAAAAAGTATATCGGGTGGACAAGGACGCCTCCACTGCTGGCGGCAATGCCCAAGACGCCCTCAAAAACGTGCCCTCGCTCTCCGTGGACATTGACGGCAACGTGTCGCTCCGCAACGGCGCTCCGCAAATCTTCGTGGATGGCCGCCCGACCACCCTCAGCCTCGACCAAATCAGCGCAGATGCCATCGAAAGCGTGGAAGTCATCACCAACCCCTCCGCCAAGTACGACGCTGGCGGCGGCACGGCTGGCATCATCAACATCATCCTGAAAAAAGAGAAACGCCTCGGCTACAACGGCAACGTGCGGGCTGGCACCGACACCCGCACGGGCTACAATTTTGGCGGCGACGTGAACGCCCGTGCCGAAAAAACCAACCTCTTCATCAGTGGCAATTTCAATCGGATGAAAGGCTTCTCGGATGGCGAAACCTATCGGGACAATTTCGACAACACCATGGAGGGCTATTTCGCCAACGCAAGGGCTGGCTTTGACTGGTTCATGGACAACCGCAACACGCTGACGCTTTCCGGCAGCTTGACCCGTGGCCATTTTGAACCGGAAGACATCCTGACAGTCAGGCAAGACACTTTCCTCAATGGCAGCACACCTTACAGCGAGTACGTGCGCACCTCCATCCAAGACCGCAACTTCCGCAACCTTGGGGCATCGGCCCAGTTCAAGCACTTGTTCCCGAAGGAAGGCGCAGAATGGACCGCCGACGTGAACGCCCGTGCCGAAAAAACCAACCTCTTCATCAGTGGCAATTTCAATCGGATGAAAGGCTTCTCGGATGGCGAAACCTATCGGGACAATTT
>JALOMF010000508.1 GCA_025455635.1 Saprospiraceae bacterium
GCGACAGGGTCAATGGGATCGTCGCCGCCGAACTGTTCCCGTACTCAGCCACGCTGGACAGAAGCCGGGCATCGTCGAGCAACTGGGTTTGGAAGGCCACGGTGTAAGGTTGTGAAATGGTCTGCTCCCGCCCGATGGGCAGGGCTTTGTCCTCGTAGGCAAGGTCGGCGAAGGCGCTGTCGAGGAAAAAATGGCGTGGGACGGCCTCCAAGGCGGCAAGCACCCGTTCATCGTTGATGCCCTTTTTCCGAAGGGATTCAACCAGTTTGCGGCGAAGGCCCTTGTGGCGGTAGGAGTCGTCTCTCATTTTTAGGCATGAGGGACGAGGGATGAGGGATGAGGTGCGCCGTGTTCATCCCTCATCCCCGATGCCTCATTCCTGTATCAGTCTTCAGTTCCCAAATCAAAATCGTTCAAGAAGCCGGTATGGAAGTTCCCTGCACGGAAATTGGGGTCCTTCATCAATTTTTTGTGAAACGGAATGGTCGTCTTCACGCCCTCCACTATGAATTCTTCCAAGGCACGCTCCATCTTCGTGATGCACTCCTCGCGGGTGCGGGCACGGCAGATCAGCTTCGCAATCATGGAGTCGTAAAAGGGCGGTATGGTGTAGCCAGCGTACACATGGGTATCCACCCGCACGCCGTGCCCCTTGGCAGTGTGCAGCGAGGTGATTTTGCCGGGCGATGGGCGGAAGTCCTTGTAAACGTCCTCGGCGTTGATGCGGCACTCGATGGCGTGCATTTCCGGGATGTAGTTCTTGCCAGAAATGGGGTCGCCCATCGCAATTTTCAACTGCTCCTTGATGAGGTCGTGGTCAATCACCTCCTCCGTCACGGTATGCTCCACCTGAATGCGGGTGTTCATTTCCATGAAATAAAAATTGCGGTGCTTGTCCACGAGGAACTCGATGGTGCCCACGCCTTCGTAGTTGATGGCCTCACCGGCCTTGATGGCGGCATCGCCCATTTTTTGGCGAAGCTCAGGGGTCATGAACGGCGAGGGGCTTTCCTCCACCAGCTTCTGGTGGCGGCGCTGGATGCTGCACTCCCGCTCTGAGAGGTGGCAGACCGTGCCGTATTGGTCGCCCGCTATCTGGATTTCGATGTGGCGGGGTTCTTCGATGTATTTTTCGATGTAAATGCCGTCGTTGCCGAAGGATGCCTTGGCCTCGTTGCGGGCCATGTTCCAGTTGGTTTCGAAGGATGCTTCGTCCCAAATGATGCGCATGCCCTTGCCGCCGCCGCCCGCTGTCGCCTTGATGATGACCGGGTAGCCAATGCCATTGGCGAGGCTGATACCTTCTTTCACATCGGAGATGAGGCCGCCAGAACCTGGCACAACTGGCACGCCAGCCGCAATCATGGTTGCCTTGGCAGTAATCTTATCGCCCATCATTCGGATCTGAGTGGGCGTAGGGCCAATGAACTTGATGCCGTACTCGCCGCAGATTTCGGCGAAGTCAGCGTTTTCGGCCAAGAAGCCGTAACCGGGGTGGATGGCGTCGGCGTTGGTGATTTCGGCGGCAGCCATTATCCGAGGGATGTTCAGGTAGGAGTCTTTTGACTGTGGCGGGCCTATGCACACGGCTTCATCGGCAAAGCGCACGTGCAGGCTTTCCGCATCGGCGGTGGAGTAGATGGCCACGGTCTTGATGCCCATTTCCCGGCAGGTACGGATGACCCGCAAGGCTATTTCACCACGATTGGCTATGAGTACTTTTTCGAACATAGTTGTTTTCGGTGGACGATGGACGGCAGACGGTGGACGGTCTATCGGCGTGTTGCCGTCAACCATCTGCCGTTGGCCGTTCCCCGTTTTATTAATCCGGCTCTACGAGGAAAAGCGGCTGGTCGTACTCGACCGGGAGGGCATTGTCCACCAGTACCTTGACGATGGTGCCGCTGACTTCGCTTTCAATTTCGTTGAAAAGCTTCATGGCTTCGATGATGCAGACGATGTCGCCTTTTTTCACTTTTTGCCCAATCTCAACATAGGAGGGCTTTTCCGGGTTGGCGGAGCGGTAAAAAGTACCGACCATCGGAGACTTGATTTCTTTGTAGCCTTGGCCGCTGGCTGGCTGGGCTGGCTTTGCCGCTGCGTCGGAGGATTTTTCGGCAGACATTGATGCCTCAGCAGGCTGGGAAGCTGCCGTGCTGGCTGCTGGAGCAGCTGGGCTGCTGGCCACGACCGGCGCAGCGATGGGCAATGGCGCTGAGACTACTTGCGTAGTCTTGACATCGCGGTACAATGCCGTACGGATGGATAGCTTGAAATCGCCTTCTTCCATCTTGAACTCGGCCAAATTTGACTTGTTGAGGAGCCGGATTAGCTCTTGGATTTCCTGAAAAGTCATATTCTTCGTTTTATTTGGAGGTTTAGGAGCTTGAGAAGTTTAGAAGGCTGAGATGTAACTCTCCAAACCTTCTAAACAAGCTAAACTAACTAAACACCTAATTAAGCACGTCCCATGTATTCACCTGTGGCGGTGTCCACCTTGATTTTCTCGCCCGTGTTGATGAACAGCGGCACTTTAACTTCGGCGCCTGTGTCCACGGTGGCTGGCTTGTAGGTATTGGTGGCAGTGTCGCCCTTGATGCCTGGCTCGGTGTAGGTGACTTCCACAACTACCAGCGGTGGCATTTCCATGGTCAGGGCAGTATCGTTGGCGGAGTTGAACAACACATCCACTATCATACCCTCTTTTAGGAACTGCGGGCTGTCGATGAGCGCCTCTGGGAGCGCTACCTGCTCGTAGTCGTCATTGTTCATGAAATTGTAGCCCATATCGTCCATGTAGAGGTACTGAAATTTGCGGCGCTCGACCCTTATCTCAGTAATGGCGTGGCCAGAAGGCCAAGTACGGTCTACCACTTTGCCCTTGGTCAAGGACTTGAGCTTGGTACGCACAAAGGCTGGGCCTTTGCCGGGCTTCACGTGCTGGAACTCCACCACAGTCCAGATGTCACTGTCCATTTCCATGCACAAGCCGTTTTTTATATCGGAAGTAGTTGCCATTGATTTTCTTTAAATTAAATGGTGAAAAAATAAATACCTGCCTGTCGGTAGGCAGGGGTTCTTAAAAAGAGGCGCAAAGGTAAGAAATTGCTGGATTGTTGAAATTGTTTGATTGCTGAGATTGTAGCAGGCACCTTTGACAATCAAACAATTGCAGCAATTCAACAATCACTAATACGCCCATTTCACCCAAATAGCCCCCCATGTGTAGCCGCCGCCGAAGGCGGTTAGGATGAGGTTGTCGCCTTTTTTCAGCTGGCTTTCCCATTCCCAAAGGCAGAGGGGAAGCGTTGCGGCGGTTGTGTTGCCGTATTTATGAATGTTCACCATTACTTTTTCCATCGGAAAATCGGCCATGCTCGCCACCGACTCGATAATGCGCAGGTTGGCCTGGTGGGGCACTACCCAGTTCACGTCGTCGGCGCTGAGGCTGTGCCTTTGCATCATTTCCTTCACCACGCCCGACATGCCCGCTACTGCTGCTTTGTAAACAGGGCGGCCATTCTGAAAGGCAAAATGCTCCTTGGCATCCACGGTCTCATGGCTGGCGGGCTTCAGCGA
>JALOMF010000509.1 GCA_025455635.1 Saprospiraceae bacterium
GCCGTGAAGCAGGCAGGGCCGATTATTCAGGAAGTTTACGAAGAAATGAAGTCACGCTATACCGGGTTCAAGCCTTTCAAGGTTTGTTTTGCCATCGGCAAAATGAGCACGGGCGGCACGGTGTCCGACCGCTACGTACTCATCGGTACGGAACTGACCACCACGGGCGACCCTGCCAAAATCCCGCAGCGCATCAAGGGCCTCGTGACGCACGAGAGCGTGCACACCCAGCAGCCGGAACTACTCGACAGCAACGCCATCGTGTGCAACCAGCTCTATTTTTGCCTGCGGGAAGGGGCTGCCAATTTCATCGGGCAACTGATTTCAGGCACAACGAACTACGGCGAAACGGATGCCTACGGCGAGGCGCACGAGGCGGAACTTTGGGAAGCGTTCAAGTCCACGCTCTGCCGGAACGATGCCAGCAATTGGCTCTACAACGGCGACACCGCTAACGGCCACCCTGCCGACCTCGGCTATTACATCGGCTACAAAATCTGCCAAGCCTACTACAACAACGCCAGCGACAAGCGGCAGGCCGTGGCGGACATCATTGACAAGATTAACGACCCCGTGGCTTTTTTGCAAAAAAGCGGGTATGACCGACAGCCCAAGCAATAAGCAAAATGCCCAAGCGATTCATCTTCCTCATTAGCCCCGCACCCATATTCTCCACCTAAAAAGCCCTATTTTGCCAACATGGTGGTACGGGATTTCGTCGCATGTACCTGGTGGGAGGGAGCAGTTAGACCAGCGGTTGGGGGTACAATATAATGGCTAAGGCTCCTTAATTTTCCACCTGAAATCGCAGCACTTCGCCCCGTTCGCAATCGTGCCGCTTCGCACCATCTCCAGTCCGGCCAGCGAGGAGGTGAGCTTGTCCACTTCGCAAAGAATGGTGGCGTACTTGCCTGCCCCATGCTTGTTGAACAGCTTGCAGATGCCACAATCCAAGATGTCCATGCCGTAACCGAGGCCGTAGGTCTGCGCAGGGTCGGTGAGCAGCTTCACCCGGAAGCCGTCAGGGTGGCCCAATTTGGTCGTTTTCTTTTCCATGAAACGGATGAGTAGCTTGCCCAGCGGCGAGCGGATGATTTTTACGGGAAGCCGTTTGAGCCAAGCATGAAGGCCGTTCTTGGGGCGCACGTAAGCATTTGTGATGTCGAGGCAGGTTTGGCGGATGGCATCGAAGCTTTCGCCCCGTTGCTCCAACACTTGGGCGGTAGCGAGGAAGTACGCCGAGAATTCGAGCCGCCTGTCCACTGGGTTTGGGGAGCGTCGGGCAAAGGCCACATCGGGGAAAATGGCTTGGTAGCGGGTTTCTATTGCTTCGCAAAGCTGCCGATGGTCGGTCGGGTACTGCTTTCGGAGGCTTTGGTGGAAATATTTTTTATAGCTCATTCCGGGGCGATTTTTCACCAAAGGTCGAACAAAAACCCTTCAAAACTGCCCGTTTCGTCGAAGGAATCACAAGGTTTTTTTCTTCCGCCGCCGCCCCCACCAAATCATAAAACCCGACACGGGCAGCGACGCAATCACGAGGCTCACGCAAAAGGCCAGTACCTTGCCCGGCAGCCCACCGATGGCGCCCACATGGATGTCGTAGTTCATGCGCAGCAGCTTGTCGGCGGCGGATAGGCTGGTATTGAAACGTCCGTAGATATTGTCACAAGGCAGTTCGGCGAGGGAATATTGGTCGAAATAGCGGTAGTCGTTTTTCCAGTAGGTGCCGTGGCCGAGGTTGGCGTTGGCGGCGATGCTGCTGCTGTCCGTCTCTGGCGGGTGTACCTCGATATAGCTGGCGGTGGGGTATTCGGCCAGCATTTTTCCAAAAACCACGTCAATCGCAGGGGCATTCGCTTCGCTGTTTTTTACCAAAACGGCCAGTTTTGAAACGGGCGGGTTGTAGGTCAGCGATACCTTGCCGCCCACCGATTTGTGCAACAACTCACCAAATTCTGGCAAGCCCCAAACTAGTCCCGTCACGACAAAAACCAGTGCAAACAGGCAAGCATAAAAGCCGGGGACGTTGTGCAGGTCGTAGTTCTTGCGCTTCCAACTCAGCCCTTCCTTCCAGCGAAACCAGAACCGCTGCCGAGCCGCTGCCCGGTTTTTGGGCCACCAAAGCACGATGCCACTAATCAGCATGGCGAGGAAAATGAACATGGCCACCACCACGGTCGTTTGCCCAATTTTATCGGGCAGCCAGAGGTAGAAATGCCCCATCAGCACCCAGCGGAAGAAGTCGGCGTCCATGTTTTTCACCTTCAAAACACTGCCATCATAGGGATTTAAATAGGTGATATAATAGTATGCTTCTGGCTCGTAGGCATAGAAAATCGCCTCGGCGGCCCGCCCCGGCTCGTTGTATTTCACGGCGTGGAGCAACTTGCCGGGCAGCTTTTGCTCCGCAATGGCCTTCAATTCCGATGGCGGCAAATAGGCTTGTTCCCTTGCTTCGCAAAAACGGAACGGCTGCGTCCAGTCGCTGATTTCCTCCTGAAAAGCATAGAGGCAGCCCGTGATGCTGATGATGAACACCACCAGCCCGGAGGTAAGGCCGAGCCACAAGTGGATTTTGCCGAAGGCTTTTTTCATTTTCAATGCCGATTTGGTTAGTTGCTCGCGAGGAGGATTGTACACGGATTTAACAGATTTAACGGATAAACACAGATTATTATCCGTGTAAATCTGTTAAATCCGTCTAATCCGTGTCCCATCCTCCTCGCAAGCGAATGTTCGCCGAAGGCGAATAAATTCCATCAAAACTTGTAGCTAAGCGACAACGACACGCTCCGCAAACGCTGCGGCGTCACCGTGCTCCAGCCCGTCCAGTAGCGCTCGTCGGTGAGGTTGTCCACCTTCAGGATGAGGCTGTAGCGGCTTTTTGTGTACGAGAGCGCAGCGTTCAGCACGGTGTACGAGGGCAGGGTGAACGTGCCCGTGGTAGCCCGGTTCAGGGTCATGTACTCGCTGGCGTAGTTGCCGCCGAAGCCGAGGCCAAGGCCCGCCAGCTTGCCTGCCTGCACCGTGTAGCTCGCCCAGAAATTGACCAAATCGGAAGGGCCAGCCTCCTCTGGGCGCAGGCCGAGGTAGCCGTCGCCGGGGTTGTCCTTCGTCACTTCGCTGTCGTTGTGGCTGTAGCCTGCCACGAGGTTGAGGCCGCTCACGGGGCTGGCCACGAGGCTGAATTCATAGCCTTTGCTGTTTACCTCGCCGCCTTGGATGGAACTGTTCACGTTTTCTGGGTCGCCCATCACCCGGTTTTTCACCGTGATGTCGTAGTAGCTGACCGTGGCGGCGATTTTATCCTTCAGCAGGTTGGCTTTTACCCCAAATTCGTACTGGTTCGCTTGCTCTGGGTCAAAAGTGACGAGCCGTGGGTTCGAGCCGTCCACGTCGGCGACTTGTGCAGGGGCGACGTTCACGAAGCCGTTCATGTAATTGCCGAAGACGGAAACCTTGTCCAAAATCGGCTGCCAGACGAGGCCGAACTTGGGCGAAACCGCCACTTGGCCTTCAGTCTTGTCCGTTTGCCAGTACGAAGTTCGGCCATCGAAGCGGTCAAT
>JALOMF010000044.1 GCA_025455635.1 Saprospiraceae bacterium
AGCCTGACGAGGGAGGCGGCGCACGCCGCCATTTACCCCGGCCAGCCCTTCGACGACAAGCAGTTGCGGCGGCTCATGTCCTACCTGCTAAAGGTCGTTGAAAATTATTTGACACAGACAGAAAGGATGGCCGATGGGCGGCAGAACGACATTGCCCTTGCCGCCTCCTACCGCAAGCTCGGCCTCGAAAAGCATGCCCGCCAAGCCCTCGAAGCCGCCGCCGCTGCGCAAAAAACCGAGCAGGGCCGGGACTTCCAGCACTACGAGACCCAGTACCTGCTGGAGGCAGAGTCGCTCGCCTTCTCCGAGAGCGCCCGGCGCACCGCCCCCCGAAACCTTCAGGCCGTCAACCACTCGCTCGACCTTGCCTACCTTGCCAAGAAGCTGCGCCAAAGCTGCGTGGCCCTCTCGCACCAGGCCGTGGCCAACGTGGAGTACGACCTCGGCCTGCTCGGCCTCGTGCTCGGCTACCTCGATGGCAACGACCTACCGGAGCAGCACCCGGCCATCGGGCTGTATTTCTATTTTTACCAAGCGGCCACCACGGGCGAGGAGGCTTATTTTGAAAAACTGAAGGCGGGGATTCTTCGGCATAGCAGCACCTTGACCACGGGCGAGCTGCGGCTCATTTACCTCCTCGCCATCAACTATTGCATCCGGCGCATCAACGAGGGGGCGGTGCGCTTCAACCACGACCTTTTTGAACTGTATTCGGCTGCGCTACATAGCGATGTGCTGCTCGAAAATGGGCAACTCAGCCGTTTTGCCTTCAAAAACATTGTCGCATTGGCGCTGCGGCTCGGCGAGTTCGATTGGGCAGAAGGTTTCATCGAAAAATACAGCCCCGCCTTGGACGCCCGACACCGCCGCAACTACACCGACTACAACCTCGCCAAGCTGCACCATGCCCGCCACGACCACGCCAAAGCCATGCGCCTGCTCCAAAAAGTGGAGTACGAGGACGTGTTCCTGAACTTGGACGCCAAGGTTTTGCTCCTAAAAATCTACTTCGAACAAGGCGAGACGGAGGCTTTGGACAGTTTCATCCAAAGCTTCCAACGGTTTTTGCAGCGCAAAAACAAGGAACTGGGCTACCACCGGGAGAACTATTTGAACACACTGTATTTTGCCAATAAACTCCTGACAATCAACCCGTTGGACAAGGCAGAAAAAGAACGCCTCCGCTCCGAAATCATCGGGGCGAAGGCGCTGGGGGAGCGGGAATGGCTGCTGGAGCGGCTGTAAAAAATGTCAAGCCAAACTAAAAAACAAGGGCAGCCCCGCATTCAAACCAAGGCTGCCCCGAAGTTCAAGGCATCAAATTGTCAGTTTATCTTCAAATCAATTTAGTCGAATACCGAGCGTCATCCCGAAGAGCATGTACCAGTCCTTTTTAGCTGGATTGCCCCGCTGGGTGCCGGGAGGCACGAAGGCTGGCCCATCGGTGGGGCTGCCGCTGGCCGAACGGTAGCTCAACTGTGCCACTAAACTGCCGCTCTCGCTCAACTGCTGCAGGTCGCTGCGGTAGGTGTTGCTCACGTCGTCGAGGTAGTCGGTGAAGGCTTTGCGCAAGCCTGCCTCGAAGCCCAAGTGGCCCTTGTCCATCAAGTTCAGCCGAAGTCCTGCCCCAAATGGCACGGCAAACTGGAAGAGGCTGTACTCCACGCCCTCCGTCTGGTAGGGGTGCAGGTTGTAGGTGCGCCCGTTCAGCTCGGTTTGTGGGTTGAAGTAGAAGCCCGCCAAGCCAGCGAACAGGTACGGCTCGAACTGGTTTTCGCCGGACTTCAGCCGCAGCGGCATCCACTCGAACTGGGCGGCTAGCTCGTACAGCTCCGTGCGGAAGTTGAGGTTGCGCTGCCACAGGTTGCTGCTCACCGAGTTGTTCACGTCCTTGCCCGACAGCACAATCCTGGAAAATTGCAGCTTCAGCCCTAGCTGTTCCCGCAGTTTTTTCCTCACAAAAAGACCCACGGATAAATTGCATTCCAGTGGCTCGAAGTCCCGCTCGGAGAGGTCGCCAGCATAGTTGGACACGCCGAAAATAGTCCCGAACTCGTCAAATTGGGCACTGGCCGCCCACGGCAAAAAAAGCATGCAAAGAATGGTTGTAAAATGAGCTTTTCTCATGGCAAACGCAGTTTTTGGTCAATGCGAGCAAAAACCAACCACCCCGCTACCTGCTGGGTGCAGGCACAGGTATGGCTTCTTTTTGCTGCGCAAAAAGTCTATTTTGAAAAAAAGATGCTCGTAGGAATTTACAATAAATTCAGGGATGGGGAAATGCCAGTGCTACACGTTTTTGGATAAAACACACTAAAATAGGGTTGGTAAATATTCTGCCTGCGTATTGGCTAAAAGCGCATAAATATGTTCGGTGGGTTGCGGGGCAAAACTATAAAAGGAAAATCAATAAACGCACCTATCGTTGAATTTTTTTAGCCGAACGGGAATAGACGCCACCCGACGCAGCCAAGGAGGCGGCTTCGGGGCCATTGCGAAGCTGAAAAAAACAAGGTGCATCAAGGCCGCAGCGCCGTGCGGTTCAGGGCCTCCAGGTAGGGCACCCAAGCTGATTTTGGCAAGGTGAGGAAGGTGCCTTCCAGCTTGGCAGGCAGCTTGTCGGCGAGGTAGCCGGGATTCAGGTAGCGTAATGTGGACAGGCTCAGACCCGTTATTTTCGAAATTTTCTGAAGCGAAATTGTGCCGTAAACCCTTGCTGCCATTGCATTGAGCAAGGTCGGGTCGGGCAGCGCCGGGGCGAGGTCGTGGTGGTGAAAATAAGTGGCGACGTAGGCAGCCGCCAGGTAGCGGGCGAGGTAGGTCTGCGTCTCTTTGGGCAGGTGGTGCTTGATTTCATCGTAGTTTTTGCAGCCTGCTTTTTCGATGGCCTTGTTCAGGCGGCCAGGGCCGCAGTTGTAGGCGACGAGGGCGAGGTTCCAGTTGCCATATTTTTTATGTAGCCGCTTGAGGTATTTGGCCGCCGCTTCGGTGGCCCGGTTGGGGTCTTTGCGTTCGTCGAGTATGCTGTTCACCACCAGCCCCAGCGAGCGGGCGGTTTCGGGCACGAGCTGCCAAAGGCCAGCGGCTCCTTGCGTGGACGAGGTGTGCGGCACCAGCGCCGACTCCACGATGGGCAAGTATTTGAGCTGGGTTGGCAAACCGTTCATTTCGAGGTAATGCTCGATGACGGGCAGATAGACCATTGCCCGGCCTAGTATCCCCTCGGTGTCCCGGATGCCGTAACTAAGGTAGCGGTTGAGGTAAGCCCTCACGTCGGCATCGTAGCCAGTGGTGATGGGGCTGCGCATCATCGAGATGCGGAACTTGATTTCGGCCTCGTCGGGCAAGCTGCCCAGCTCATTTGCCGACAAAAAAAGGGGAATGCCTTCGCTCGTGGTGACGGCAGCCTGCACTTGCCCAAGGGCCAGCCAGGCTGCCGCCAATGTACATGGAATACGTTTCATAGTGTGTTCAGTGTTAGTGTCGTCTTTTGTTCAGTCCCTCAAGTAAAATCGTAGTTTTTGCCTTTTTCCATTTTCCAAAATTAAAGGGGGCATGATGATGTAAGTCATGCGTTTCTAGTCCAAAAAGCCGTTTGGCCTTTGGTATAGTCAGTAAAATGCCTTGCCTTGTGATGATGTGGGAAATAGTGCCGCTGGATGGGTAAAGTTGGGCTTTGTAGTGTGCTGTTGGGTAAATGCGGCAGGTCGTTTTTGCGACCAGTTTTAATTCCGCTGCAGGAGGTTGGTATTTTTGAACAGCATTAATCCAGTTGCCAAAAATCAGGCCGCTAAAATTACCCAACAAAGTATTTTTATAAAAAACCATTCACAAAGCCCTAATTTTCAGCACTTTATCAAATCATATTGTTGATAAAAAATTTGGTCGCACTGGGTTTCGCTCCGCAAACACTCCCGAAAAACCAGCTTGAACTAATCGCCAGCAAGCGGGTTACTTTGCCTGTGACTTACGTCAGAAGCCCAAAAATTTGCCCCCAATACTTTTCAAAGCCTTACTTTTGCGCCGCTATGCTGTTAACCATCTTCAAATCGAAAATACACCGGGTCAGGGTCACCGAGGCCAACCTGCACTACGTAGGCAGCATCACCATTGACGAGGCGCTGCTCGAAGCCGCCAACATCATGGAGGGCGAAAAAGTGCAAATCGTCAACAACAACAACGGTGAGCGCATCGAGACCTACGCCATCCGGGGCGAGCGCAACTCGGGCATCATCTGCCTGAACGGGGCCGCCGCACGCAGGTTCCAGCCCGGCGACATCGTCATCATCATCGCCTACGCCCTCATGACGCCCGACGAGGCCAAGGGCTTCAAGCCAGCCACCGTCTTCCCCGACGACAACAACCGACTGCCAGCCTAAGCACATTGATGAACAAGACCATCAAAAACATCCTGCAATTCGCCCTCTCGCTCGGCCTAGGCTCCACCATCCTCTATTTTGTTTACCAAAACCAAAGCAAAAGCTACGTGGCAGAATGCGTGGCCAAGGGCAATGCCGCCGAAGCCTGCGACCTGATGGACAAGCTCGTGGCCGACTTCCAGCAGACCAACTACGGCTGGATTGCGCTCGTGATGCTCGCCTTCCTCGTCAGCAACTACAGCCGCACCGCCAAGTGGATGATTTTGCTGAAACCGCTCGGCTACCGGCCCCGCTTCATCAACGGCTACTTGTCCATCCTCGTGGCCTATTTCACCAACCTGTTCATCCCACGCATCGGCGAGGTGATACGGGCGGGCGTCTTCTCCAAGTACGAAAAAATCCCCGTCGAGAAGGTCATGGGCACCATCGTCGTGGACCGGGTGGTGGACGTGCTGTGCCTGTTGCTGGCCTTCGGCTTGGCCCTCCTTTTCGAGTTCGACAAGCTCTGGGGCTATATCGAGGAGAGCGGCGGCGGCGGTGCAGCGGGCAGCGGCAGCAACCTCAAGTGGATACTGCTGGCTGGCTTCGCCGCCGTGGCGGGGCTTGTTTTTTTGCTTCGCAAACAGCTGGCGCAAACGGCCATTTTCCAAAAAATCCTGAAAATGGTGGCGGGGTTCTGGGAGGGCATTCGCACGGTGGGGCAGCTCGACCGCCCGTGGCTGTTCGTGTTCCACAGCCTCAATATCTGGGTGCTGTACTTCCTCATGACCTGGCTCGGCTTCAAGGCTTTCGGGCCTACCAGCCACCTCGACATGCGGGCGGCGCTCACGGTTTTCGCCTTCGGAACGCTGGGCATGGTCATCCCGTCGCCGGGCGGCATGGGCACGTTTCAGGGGCTGGTCACGGGGGTGCTCACGCTGTTTTACGGCATCAACGGCAACGATGCGTTCTCGGTGGCCAATATCATCTTCTTCCTCATCCAAATCGGCCTGAACGCCGTCATGGGCCTGATTGCGCTGGTTTTGCTGCCGGTTTTGAATAAAAACTATGAGCCTGTTGCCGTGGATGAACGGGCGGGCAGTTGAGCAATTTAACAATTCCGCAATCCAACAATCCACATGTTCTTCGATAAAATCCAGTCCAAAATACAAGGCCGGGCAAAACTGGCGGAAACCGTGGCGCACTGGAAGGCACAGGGCGAGCGCATCGTGTTCACCAACGGTTGCTTCGATTTGCTGCACTTTGGGCATGTGCACTATTTGGCAGCGGCCCGTGACCTCGGCCACCGGCTCGTGGTGGGCGTCAACTCCGATGCCTCGGTGCGGCGGCTGAAAGGCCCAAACCGGCCCATCCAGGACGAGCAGAACAGGCTGCACGTGCTGGCATCGCTGGCCTGCGTGGATGCGGTGGTGCTGTTTGAAGAAGACACGCCGTTCGACCTGATAGCGGCCCTGAAACCGCAGGTGCTGGTAAAGGGCGGCGACTGGCGGCCCGACCAAATCGTGGGCGCCGACCTCGTGCTGGCCGACGGTGGGGAGGTGAGGAGCCTGCCTTTCGTTGAGGGGCATTCCACGACGGGCATTGAGCAAAAAATTTTGGGAAAATGACAATCACATAAAACTTGCGCTTAATTTTTCCGTTTTCAGCGGAAGAAAATTATTGGCCAAGAAATTGCGAAGGATGCCCCCGAAACCGAAGATTCTTGTTCGGTTTTTTTATGAAATTTTAATCTAAAAAATTTGAATTAGTCGCAGCCCGAAAACTATATTTGTCACGCTAAGACGAACTAGGAATAATCAACGCCTTTTCAATGCCTATACCAAACCAATTAAATCATGAATGAACATTCGATTATTCAGCGTCTTTTGACAGCAAAAGATGCGCTAACATCCACGATTCAAAAAATACTAGACCTGAACCGACAGCTCAAATCCGTGCGAAAGAGCAAAGAACAGTCTAAAGACCACGACATCAAACAAGAACTGAAGCTCCTGAACAAGGTAGCAGACCACCAGGCCAAAATCGTGCAGATGTACGAGCACCGCCTGAAGCAAGCGAGCAACTGAAGCAACATAAAATGCCTGCCAAGTCCCATCTTCGGCGGGCATTTTATTTTCGGCGCTTTGTTGCCTACCAGCGAAGCTCAACCGACAATTTGCCGTCAATCTTAGAAACGCAAAAACACGCAAACACCTGATTTTCTTACCTTCGCCGCTCGTTTTCAAAAAACATCACGAGCATTGATTACACATATCAAAGGACAGATTACCCACAAGACGCCGACCTACATCGTGGTAGAGGCTGGCGGTATCGGCTACCACGTCAATATCAGCCTCAGCACCTACGCCAAAGTGGAGAAATTGGAGCAGGTGAAAATCCTGACCTTTTTGCACATCAAGGAGGACGCACACACGCTCTACGGCTTTGCAGAAGACGAGGAGCGGGTGCTGTTCACGCACCTCATCTCGGTGTCGGGCATCGGGCCGAACACGGCGCAGGTGATGCTCTCGCAGATGAGCGCCGACGAAATCAGGGCGGCCATCATTGGCGAAAACGAGGCAGCGCTGCGCAAGGTGAAGGGCGTTGGGCAGAAAACGGCCAAGCAAATCATACTTGACCTGAAGGGCAAAATGATGAAAACCGGGGGCGACATCTCTGCATCATTGCTCCCAGCGGACAATACCATTCGCCAAGAAGCGTTATCTGCGCTGCTGGCCTTGCAGGTGAACAAAATCCAAGCGCAAAAGGCGCTGAACAAGGCACTCGAAGAGCAGCCCGGCGTGAAGACCGTGGAGGACTTGGTGAGGCTGGCGCTGAAGCAGCTTTCTTGAGAATTTGAGGGCTTGTGGAGGCGAGGACTGGCGGATTTGACTACTGCCAACCTGATTCCTCGCATCCTCGAAACCTCATTTCCCATATTTCAAACCACCTAATTTGTTAAAAACCCCACTGACCGATTGGTGACCGAACATTTGTCGTTTTTAGGGGCGAACCAGCGGACACATTTACAGGATTGATGGACTTTTACGAAATACACTGACGAATATATTTAACATTTATCCCAACTATTCCCACTCGTTTTCGTAAACCTGCCTTGGCCAAAACTGGCTGATATTCAATCCTTTTTTCAGTGCCGCTACTTTCACCCATGCAGTTTGACATTAAGTTGATTTCGAAGTTTTTGCACATGCGTCTTATGAAGAAGATAATTACTTTGCCCAGTATCTTGACGGCTCTAGGTTTCATTGCATTCACCACTACTGTGCGTGCAGGCAGTCATTTCCCAGAAAATCCCTACGCTCCAGAATATATCTTGGCCGATGCCTCGACCGAAACGGGCACGGATATTAACACTGAGCTGCTGCAAGAGGCGCCAGTGCCTGTGCCATTGGACACCATCCCCATCGAAGACCGCACGGGCGACTTCCTGACCTCCCCAAACAACCCCTTCGACTTGAAAGACCCAGCCGCCGTGGTGCAGACCGTGGAGTACGACCCCATCACCAACCAGTACATCATCACGGAGCGCATCGGCGACGACTACTACCGCCCGCCCACTTACCTCTCCTTCGACGAGTACATGGAGTACCAGACGAAGAAGCAGGAACAAGATTATTTCAAGGACCTCAATGGCGTTGGCGGGCGTGGCAGCACGGGCAGGCTCGACCCCATCGGAAAAATTGACGTGAAAAACCAGCTCATCGAGCGGCTTTTCGGCGGCACCAAAGTGGACATCCAGCCCCAGGGAAACATTGACCTGACCTTCGGGATGGACTACTCCAACGTGCAGAACCCCAGCTGGACCCGCCGACAGCAGCGCCGGGGCGGCTTCGACTTCGACATGGACATCCAGATGAACGTGGAAGGCTCCATCGGTGAAAAACTGAAACTCAGCACCAACTACAACACCCAAGCGACCTTCGACTTCGACAACACGATGAAGCTCGACTACAACACCGACGCATTCGGCGAAGACGACATCATCAAGAAAATCGAGGCGGGCAACGTGAGCTTGCCGCTGAAGGGCAGCTTGATTCAGGGGAGCCAGAGCCTCTTTGGCTTGAAAACGGAACTGCAATTTGCGAAGCTGAAACTCTCGCTCATCGCCTCGCAGCAGCGCTCGGAGCAAGAGAACATCACGCTGAAAGGCGGCAGCCAGTACCAAGAGTACCAAGTGTTTGCGGATGCTTACGATGAAAACCGACACTTCTTGCTCACGCACTACAACCGCAACAATTTCGAGTCTTCGTTGACCGACCTCCCAGTCATCAAGTCGCTTTTCAAAATCCAAAAAATACAAATCTGGGTAACGGACACCCGCAACGGCACTGACAATATCCGGGACATCGTGGCCATCGCCGACCTTGGCGAAACTGACCGCATGACGAACACAAACCCTGACATGCAGCCGCCAGCCTCCCCGGTTTTCAGGGACAACAAAAACGAGGCGCTGCCCGACAACCGCGCAAACCCTATCTACGCAGCCCTCCTGAACGACCCCCGCACCAAGCAAGTGGAGCGCATCGTGAACGTGCTGAAAACACCGCCCTTCAACTTCCAGCAAGGCCGTGATTTTGAAAAAGTAACGGCCAGGTTGCTCTCCCCTACCGAGTTCACCTTCCACCAAGAGCTGGGCTTCGTGTCGCTGAACGTGAACATCCAGCCCGACCAAGTGGTGGGCGTGGCCTTCGAATATACTTACAAGGACTCCATCTACCAGGTAGGGCAAATGGCCGAGGACGTGGCGCAAAACTCCGGCATCAACGGACGGGACACGACCAACACCGCCGTGCCGAACCAGAACGTGCTTTTTGTCAAAATGCTGAAAAGCACCGTGCAGCCCGTGAACCTGCCCACTTGGGACCTGATGATGAAGAACGTTTACAATATCGGGGCCTACAACGTGTCGAGGGAGGACTTCAAGCTCGACATTTTTTACGATGACCCCGGTGAGGGCAAGAAGCGCTTTTTGCCGGAAGGCAACAACCTCACTGGCGTGCCGCTCCTGCGGGTGTTCAACCTTGACCAGTTGAACACGCTGAACGACCCGCAGCCCGATGGCGTGTTCGACTACGTGGAGGGCCTCACCATCCAGTCCCGCAATGGCCGCATCATGTTCCCGGTGCTGGAGCCGTTCGGCAAGGCATTGGAAGACCAGATAACCGACCCCGTTCAGGACAAAAAATACGTGTACAACCAGCTTTACCGCCAGACGCTGTTCAATGCGAGGGAATACCCCGAGCTGAACCGTTTCTCCATTGAGGGCACCTACAAATCAAATGTTTCGAGCGAAATCTCGCTGGGAGCCTTCAATATCCCGCCCGGCTCGGTACGGGTAACGGCGGGTGGTGCCGTGCTGGAAGAAGGCAAGGACTACGAAGTGGACTATGCCATCGGCAAGGTGCGAATCCTCAACGACTCTTACCTCAATTCAGGCACACCCATCCAGGTGGGCTTCGAGGACAATGCCTTGTTCGGGTTCCAACAAAAGACCATGCTCGGCATGAGGGCCGATTACGAAGTGAACAAGCACCTGACGATAGGTGGCACGTACCTGCGCTTGTTCGAGCGGCCGTTCACCCAAAAAGTGAACATCGGTGACGACCCCATCAACAACCGCATGTTCGGCTTCGACTTGAACTACAGCAACGAGGCGCCGCTCATCACGAAGCTGGTGGACAAGCTGCCGTTCATTTCCACCAAAGCGCCTTCCAACCTGACGCTTTCCTTGGAGACAGCGGCCATCAAGCCGGGCCATGCGAGGGCCATCAACGAAAATACAGAAGGCGAATCGAAAGGTGGCGTGGTTTACCTCGACGACTTCGAGGGCAGCGCACAGCCCATCAACATCCAGTCGCCTTTCATCGGCTCCAACGGCTGGGTGCTGGCCAGTGTGCCGCAGAACGATATGTTCCCAGAGTCAAACCTGAGGGACACGACCCTGGCGGGCGTGAACCGGGCGCACCTCAGCTGGTTCAGGGTGGAGCCGGGCGGCGACATCCGTGGGCCGGGCGACGAAGCCAACCCCTACACCCAGAACATCAACCAGCAGGAGATTTTCCCGAACCTCACGCAGCAGAACCAGTTCAACTCGTTCACGCAGATACTGGACATCCGCTACGACCCTACCCGCCGTGGTGCCTACAATTTTGACATGCCCGAAGGCGGCACACCGTATTCGGCAGGCTTGAACAACAATGGCCGACTGAACGAACCTGAGTCCCGCTGGGCGGGCATCATGCGCCAGTTGACCACCAATGATTTCCAGACTGCCAATATCGAGTACATCGAGTTCTGGATGCTCAGCCCGTACCTGAACGAGGACGGCTCTGCAACCCCCAACCCCAGCTCCGTCAATGGCGCCATGGACGGCAACATCTATTTCAACCTCGGCAACATCTCCGAGGACATCATGCCCGACAGCCGGAAGTTCTTCGAAAACGGCCTGCCAGGCCCCAATACCCAAGGCCGCCGGGCTACCCGCACTGGCTGGGGCCGGGTACCGCTGACGCAGCAAATCGTCAACGCATTTGATACTGATGAGGAAAACCGGGCAGCACAAGACGTTGGCCTTGATGGCTTGAACGACGCGGCTGAATTGGACCATTTCAAGGACTTCGTGGACGCCATCAGCTCCTCAAATAATATTCCCGCCGATGTGAAGCAGGCAATACTGGCCGACCCCTCCAACGATAACTTCGTGCACTTCCGCTTTGGCTATGATGATGGCACGCCATTGCTGGAACGCTACGACCGCAACTTTGGCACCGAGAACAACACGCCTATCACCACGCAAGGCCAAGAAACCTCGCCCGCCTCTACGCTGCTGCCCGATGCCGAAGACCTAGACGGCGACCGTACCCTGAACGAAACCGAGGGCTACTTCCAGTACCGGGTCCCCATTGCCCATGACGGGTTTGGTGGCATCAACCGGGAAGAAAACCCCTTCATCACGGACGAAATAACAGACCCAGGGACTGGCCGCAAATGGTACCGCTTCCGGGTGCCGCTCGAACTGCCCGAAAACGACCCTAACTTCAGCAAAATAGGTGGCATCCAAGACTTCCGGTCCATCCGATTCATGCGCATGTACTTCAAGGACTTTAGGGAGCCGGTGCAGTTCCGCTTCGCAACACTTGACCTCCAGCGCAACCAGTGGCGCCGCTACAAGCAGGACATCGGCGAGCCTTGCGTCTCCATCAACCCGCCTGACTTCGAGAGCCAAACCTTGTTTGAACTCAACAAAGTAAACATCGAGGAAAACAGCCGCCGCCAGCCCTTCAACTACGTGCTGCCTCCGGGCATCAGCCGTGAGCAGTCGTTGGGCGTGAACCCCCAAGCCCTACAGAACGAGCAGGCCCTGACCATGCGGATTTGCGACCTCCCCGATGGCGATGCCAGGGGCATGTTCAAGAACATGAACATTGACATGCGCTTTTTCAGCAAGCTGAAAATGTTCGCACACGCCGAACAGGCCATCTGCGACCTAGGCATTGACCCGCTGGAGGATGGTGAACTGAAGCTGTTTGTGCGCCTCGGCAGCGACTTCAAGAACAACTACTACGAGTACGAAATCCCGCTCACGCTCTCTGACCGCACCGACACGACCAACGTCAGGAACAGGGAATACCTGCGGGTAGTGTGGCGGGAGGAGAACGATGTCAGCATTGATTTTGATGAGTTAATAAAAATGAAAATCGAGCGGAACGCCAGCAACCTGCCCGTCAGCCAGGTTTATTCCAAAGAAATCGAGCGAGAAAACGGCTTCGGTACGGCTAGGTACAGCATGAGAGGCGCCCCCAACCTCGGCAACGTGAAGGCATTGATGATAGGCATACGCAACCCGAAGGAAGGGATAAACTGCGACCCCAGCGATTCCAAAAGCGTGGAGGTGTGGGTGAACGAGCTTCGGGTGTTTGGCCTCGACGAGAAAGGTGGCGTGGCTGCCTTGGCCCGTGCCGACATACAGCTGGCCGACCTCGGCAACATGACCCTTGCCGGAAAGTACAGCGGCTTTGGCTTCGGTTCCATCGAACAACAATTGCAGGAGCGCAGCCGGGAAGAACTAATTCAGTACGACTTCACAACCCAACTGGCGCTCGACAAGTTTTTGCCAGAAAAAATCGGCCTGCGCCTGCCGTTCTATTTCCAAATATCGAACGAGGTGCGCAACCCCCAGTACAATCCTTACGACCTCGACGTGGAGCTGAAAGACAGTCCGGTCGAAGACCGTAGGACGGCTCAGACCAGCACCAAAATCAAGAGCTACAATTTCACCAATGTGCGTTGGGAGAACAAAAACGCCAATGCCAACGCCAAGCCGAAACCTTGGAGCCTGTCGAACTTCTCATTTACCTATGGTTTTGATGAAACGACCCGCCGTGACCCCATCATCGAGAACGATGTGCTCACCCGCCGCCGGGGTGCCATTGACTACGGCTACACACGCACGGTGAAGTACATCGAGCCTTTCAAGAAAGCCATCAAAAAGGACAAGTACCTCAAGTTCATCAAGGAAATGAACTTCAACCCGTTGCCGAACTCGTTCAGCTTCTCGA
>JALOMF010000510.1 GCA_025455635.1 Saprospiraceae bacterium
TGTCGGATTCCAACGTGAAGCCCGACCAACTGGCCGACCAAGAGGGCTTCGAGACCAGTTTTTACCTGAACAACCAAGTGTCTTTTGGTGAAAAAATCGAGGTGATGCTGGGCGGGCGCTACACCATTTTCCAGAACCGGGGGCCGGAGCAGGTTTATCTCTACGAGCCGGGCAAGCCGAAGCGGGAACAGACCATCGTTGATTCGCTCTCGTTTGCCGAAGGCGAAGAAATCGCCAGCTATACGGGCTTCGAGCCCCGGTTTTCGCTGCGGTTGAGCACGGGCGAAAACAGTTCCATCAAGGCAGGTTACAACCGCTCGTACCAGTATTTCAGCCAAGTGTCCAACACGGCCTCGGCCACGCCGATAGATATTTGGCAGCTCTCGAATTACCATGTGAAGCCACAGCGGGCGGATAATTTCTCGCTGGGCTACCACCACAATTTCAACGAGAATATTGACCAGACCTACCTCACGGTTTTTTATCGAAACATAGAAAACCTAATTGATTACAAGGATTTTGCAAGGTTGCTGCTCAACCGCCACCTAGAAACGGAACTGGTGACGGGCAAGGGCAAGGCGTACGGCGTTGAGTTTTACCTGAAAAAAAGCCTGCGGCAACACCAGTTCGAGCTGAACTACACCTACTCCCGCACCCTGCGCCAAGTGGTGCGCAGCGAGGTGCAAGCGCCCATCAACCGCGGCGACTGGTACCCCTCGAACTACGACAAACCGCACAGTTTCAACCTGAATTATTTCTGGCAAATCAAGCCAAAAAGCAGCCTGTCCGCCAATTTCACTTACAGCACCGGGCGGCCCACGACGGCCCCGGTAAGCTCGTTCAGCAGCGGCAACGTGCTCACAGCGCCTGTTTACTCGGAGCGCAACCAGTTCCGTATCCCCGACTACCACCGCCTCGACGTGGCCTATTCCGTCGGCCCGTGGGGCAAAAAGGAGCGCTGGCGCAATAGCTTGACCTTCTCGATTTACAATTTGTATTTTAGGAAAAACGCTTTCTCTGTTTTCTTCCGCCAGAACCCGTTCCAGCGCGTGACCGCCTACCGGGTGGCCGTGCTCGGCTCGATGTTCCCAGCGGTGACGTATGATTTTGAGTTTTAAATCAGTCTTCAGTCCAACAGTCCGCAGTCCGGCAGTCGGGGGCTGCTACCACGGTACTGACTGCGGACTGTCGGACTGAAGACTTCGGACTTTTTTAAAATGCTTTTATGAAAAAAATAGCCACTCTTTTCGCACTGCTGCTCACGTCGCTGCTGCTCGTCCGGTGCATTGACGAAGTGAAGCTCGACATTGACAGCAACCGAACGTGGGTCAACGTGGACGGGCAAATCACCGATAGTTTGCAGGTGCAGACCATCAAAATCAAGCGCAGCGCCGTGATTGGCGTCGGCAACGACAATATCCTGACGCCCGTGGAAGGCTGCACGGTGAAGGTGCTCGACGATGCGGGGCAAAGCTTCGATTTCACGGAAACGGAACCGGGCGTTTACACCCATGAAATGCAAGGCGTACCCGGCAGGGCCTATTCCATGGAGGCGAAATTGCCCGACGGGAAAACCATCCTGAGCCGCCCGTCGGTGCTGATGAAGGCGCCTCCCCTACTCCCCATCACTGCCGAAGTGACCCAGAAGACGACCATCGGGACAAACGGTCGGGCCATCACCACCAACCAATTGTCGTTGGGGATGAACACGGAAATTGGCACGTCGGAACGCCCTTACCTGCGCTGGCGGGCGACGGGCGAATACGAGTTCAAGGAAAACTACCCGATGGCGCTCAGCACGAAGACCTGCTATATCAAGAACAACCTCGACTTCAACAATATCAAGATTTTCGATACCCAGGAACTGGAAGGCACCACGCTTACGGACGAGCCGTTCCTGAACACGGCTTTCGATTACCGTTTTACCGACCAGTATTGTTTTCACTTGTTCCAATACGCCATGAGCGAGGAGGAGTACCAGTATTGGGAGCAAATGCAGGACATCGTGACCATTGATGGCAGCCTCTTCGACCCGCCGCCGGGCACGGTGCAGGGCAACCTCTACGACCCGAATGACCCCGATGAACTGATACTCGGCTATTTCTCCGTATCGGGCGTGGCGTATAGCCGGGAGTTTCTGAACGCCAATACGCTTGGTTTTTTTGTGGAGCCAAAATGCAGCTCCTTGAGTTTCAGGCCGCAGTACGCCGAGTGCCGGGCCTGCGAAACCATCCTTTTCAGCAGTGTCGAAAAGCCGCCCTACTGGGAGTTTTAATGAATGATAAAAAATGAATGGTGAATTTTCAAAACATTGATTATCAGATATTTGCAAATTAAAATAGCCATTTAATTAACCCGTTTTATTTTGAAAATAAACCAGATTTTATGGGCAAACTTTTGAGGAATAATTGGGGCAAGGCAAGGTCAATCGCCTTTTTCATCGCACTTTTTGCCGTCCTGCTGCAAAGCATGAACAGTGGCTGCAAACCACGTGAAAACCCGGAAATTGCGAGCAAACCTGATGCGGCTGGCAAGGCCCTGGCCGAGGTGCATTGCCGCTCCTGCCATGCCTACGCCGGCCCCGAAATGTTGGATAAAAACAGTTGGGGCAACGTGCTTTACAGCATGGAGCAGGAAATGAAAAAGCAAGGCTACCAGATAACCCAAGAAGATTGGTTTGCCATCCAGCGGTATTATTTGGCGGAAGCTCCGGCTACCCTGCCCCTCTCCAAAGTTCCCAAAAAACTGGACAAGGCTTGCAAGGTTTTCCAAAAAACGGAGGCGCTGGCCAAGGTGGAAGGTGCAAAACCAGTGACCAGCCTGCTGAAATACGAGCCGACAACGAACACCCTTTTTACTGGCGATATTGACCGCAATTTATTCGTGTTCAAGGGCATGGAACTTGCCCAAAAACTGAGCCTTGGCAGGGTTCCCATTGATATTTTGCCAAATCAAAAAGATGGTAGCCTCGACGTGCTCTGCATCGGCGCCGATATGATGCCCACCGATGGGCGGGGCGGCGAAATCGTCCAAGTTTCAAAAGATGGGGCACAAAAACGCATCATTGATTTTCTGGACCGGCCCGTACAGTTCGTTCGGCAGGATTTTGATGGCGATGGAAAAGAAGAGTACCTGGTCGCTTGTTTTGGGTCGCTCGTTGGGCCTATCAATTCTGGCAAATTGACGCTTTACACCCCAAGCAAAAAAGGATTTGAGCAGAAAACAGTCAAGGAACTGCCCGGTGCCATCAAGTCGGTGGTCGGTGATTTCAATGCGGATGGCAAACCCGACATCCTGGCCATGTTTGCGCAGGGCCGGGAGGTTTTGAGCTTGTTTTTGAACAAAGGAAACCTGGATTTTGAGGAAAAACAATTGCTGGAGTTCCCGCCCCTGTACGGCTCCAACGACTTTGAACTGGCGGATGTGAACGGCGACAAGCACCCCGACATCATCATGACCAACGGCGACAATGGCGACAATTCACCAGTGTTCAAACCTTACCACGGCGTGAGGATTTTCGTCAACGACGGCCAATTCGGGTTCAAGGAAAAAT
>JALOMF010000511.1 GCA_025455635.1 Saprospiraceae bacterium
CGCTGAGGGCATGCGCCCAAAGCACGGGATTTGCTGGCTACCACAACTTTCTCTCTTCCTTTACGGACTAATTGATTGATGGTTGGCATAAAAAAATCCTGAATTTACTGCGCTTTACTCTGCTTCAACTGGTGAAAAACCGCATTGTTCCAAGGGTTTTTGACCAATTTACTCCCGCTCAAAAGGAGGGGTCTCGAAAAGCGAGCGCAAATGTACCGCTTTTTAGCTATTGCTCGGTTAATTTTTCCAAAAATAATTTTGTGTGAACTGCTTGTAAAAACTTGGCGAACTGCACCACTGCCAAAACTGCGTTTTTACTGGAATTTTCAAGAACTGCCCCCAGAACATCCCCTGTTTTGATTTTGTTCAAATCGGCACTTGCGCAATTTTAAAATTGTGTCCGCTCAACCACAAAGATTGCCTTAGGTTTGGACTTCAAACTCATTGCTCACAACCATTCCATGTTATGAAAAAAACACTGCTGTTCCTGTGCTTGACTGCGCTGTTTGCTTGCCAAAATGACTCCCAAACCGCCGACACCATCCTCCTTAACGGCAATATCTACACCGTGGACGAAGCCATGCCGACTGCCGAAGCCATCGCCATCAAGGACGGCATCATCCAGCAAGTAGGCACCAACGCCGACATTGAAAAACTGAAAGGTGAAAAGACCGAAGTGATTGACCTCAAGGGCCAGTTCACGATGCCCGGCATAATCGAAGGCCACGGCCATTTCAGCGGCATGGGCTACAGCCTCATTGACCTCAATTTCCTGAAATCGAAAAACTGGGCTGAAATCGTGGCAGCCGTTGGCGAAGCCGCCAAAAAGGCCAAGCCGGGCGAGTGGATTGTGGGCCGTGGCTGGCACCAAGAAAAATGGGACGAGGCCCTCGAAAAGCACGTGCAGGGCTACCCCTACCACGACCACCTCAGCGAGGTCTCGCCGAACAACCCCGTGGTGCTGCGCCACGCCAGCGGCCACGCCCTCATCGCCAACAAAGCAGCCATGGACGCCGCTGGCATTTCAAAGGAAACGCCAGACCCGCATGGCGGGCACATCGTGCGGGGGGCGGGCGGCGAGGCCATCGGCGTGTTCGAGGAGCGGGCGATGGAGGCCATTGCGAAGGTGCATGAGGAATACCTCGCCACCCTTTCGCCGGAGGCACAACTGGCCCGCTGGTATGAGGGCATCGAGCTGGCGCAACAGGAATGCCTCCGGCACGGCATCACCAGCTTTCAGGACGCAGGTTCGCATTTCGATGAAATCGAACGCTACAAAAAAATGGCCGAGGAGGGCAAGTTCCGCCTCCGACTCTGGGCAATGGTGCGCCACCCCTTCGAGGAACTGAAAGGGCACCTCGATGGATACCCTATTATTAATGCAGGTAACAACCATTTCACCTGCCGTGCCATCAAGACCGACCTCGACGGCGCGCTCGGCAGCTACGGCGCTTGGCTACTGGCCCCCTACAACGACAAGCCGGGCTTCGTGGGGCAAAACACGACGACCATCGAGGAAGTGAAGGCCATTGCGAAGCTGGCTTTTGACAAAAAAATGCAGCTCTGCGTCCACACCATCGGAGACCGGGCCAACCGGGAACTGCTGAACATCATGGAGGAAATCACGAAGTCCGGCGGGAAGCCGCTGAACGACCTCCGCTGGCGCAGCGAACATGCGCAACACATTGACCCACAGGATATTCCACGTTTTGCGCAGCTCGGCGTCATCGCCGCCATGCAGGGCGTGCACTGCACCAGCGATGCGCCTTTTGTGGTGAAACGCCTAGGAGAGGAGCGGGCCAGGACGGGCGCTTACCCGTGGCAAAGCCTGCTCAAGGCCGGGGCCATCGTCGCCAATGGAACGGACGTTCCCGTGGAGGATGTGTCGCCCATCGAGTGCTTCTATGCCAGCGTGACCCGCAAGCGGCACCAGTCCAGCGACACGGGCCTCGAATTTTTCCCCGAACAAAAAATGACGAGGACGCAGGCCATCAAAAGCTATACAATGTCCAATGCCTACGCCGCCTTTGAGGACGATTGGAAGGGTTCGCTTACGCCAGGCAAAGTGGCCGACATCGTGGTGCTGACCAACGACCTGCTCAACTGCTCGGATGAGGAGATTTTGAAGACGAAGGTGGTGATGACGATGGTGGGGGGAAAGGTGTTGTACAGGCTCTAGTAACAAATTTCAACCTTAAAAAATATGAACACAACAAAATCAACGGTATCCAAACCTAAGCGGGCAATACCTCAGCACCTAATCTATGAGGTGTCAAAAGGAAAACCCATTTATCGCAAGGGCTACAAGGAGTATTTGGTTGGGGATGAGGGGCTGGACTTATTTAGAATTGACAGCACTTTTCAGGCGTGGCTAAAATTCAGGCTTTCATCTTCAATAGGTATCCAACTTTTGGAAAAAGAACATGGGTTGTTGACAGGCCCCGTTCACATTCAGGTACAATCCTCAAAAAAATGTGTGACTGATTTGGCAATTCTTCGCAATGAAGATTTACACCTTGACGACCAAGTAATCTCAAAACCGCCTATCATAACCATTGATATTGATTTCCGCCAGCAAAACTCACTGGAGTTTGTATTTGGAAAAATCGAGGACTACCACTACTTCTGCGTCCATAAAGTCATCTGGATTTTCACCAAAAACAAAAAAGTGATGGTTGCGGAACCTGGACAGCCTTGGCTTACGCTCGACTGGTCGGCTGATGTAGAAGTAGTGCAAGGATTGGTGATAAATCTGGAAGAAATCGTCTCCAAGAAAAAAGGATAAGCTCACTCAAAATCCCCCTCCCCCACCGACGCCTCCATCGTCTTGCTCGACCCCGCCACCATTTTATCAATGGCAGCCATTTCCTGCGGGGTCAGGTAGCGCCATTTCCCTACTGGAATGCTGTCCACCGTTACGTTCATAATGCGGGTGCGCTTCAGCTTGGTGACTTCGTAGCCGAAATACTCGCACATGCGCCGGATTTGGCGGTTCAGGCCCTGCGTCAGGATGATGCGGAAGCCGAACTTGTCCGTCCGTTCGATGAAGCATTTCTTGGTTACGGTGTCCAGAATTGGCACACCAGCGCCCATTTTTCGGATAAAATCGTCGGTGATGGGCTTGTTCACTTTTACCCAATATTCCTTCTCGTGGTTGTTGCCAGCCCGCAGTATTTTGTTGACGATGTCGCCGTCGTTGGTGAGGAAAATCAGGCCCTCCGAGGGCTTGTCGAGCCGCCCGATGGGGAAGATGCGCTTGGGGTGGTTTATGTAGCTGATGATGTTCCCTTTGACATACGTCTCGGTCGTGCAAGTAATGCCAACGGGCTTGTGGAATGCGATGTAAATGGGTGCTTCCTTGCTTTTCAGCGGCTTTTTGTCAATGAAAACCGTGTCGTTCTCCCCCACCCGATTGCCGAGGATGGCCACCACGCCATTGATGGTCACCCGCCCGTCCTTGATGAGCTTGTCGGCCTCCCGCCGGGAGCAGTAGCCCGTGTCACTGATGTACTTGTTGAGGCTGGTGGTTTCGGTGTGGATTTGTGACATGTGG
>JALOMF010000512.1 GCA_025455635.1 Saprospiraceae bacterium
TTGTCCTTGACGAAGGTCAGGCGCACCGCTTCATCGAGGCGTATTTCCCCGGCGTCCCGCTGTCCGATTTTGAGGGTTTTGAAAAACTCAGCCCAAAATTCTTGGTCGTGGCCCCCGGCAAGCGCCTCTCCTGGCAATACCACCACCGCCGCTCCGAAATCTGGCGGCTGCTCGAAGGCACCGCAGGCGTGGCCACCAGCCCCACCGACGAGCAGGGCGATGTGCAAACCTTGGCACTCGGCGAAATCGTGCGCCTCGAATGTGGCGAGCGCCACCGCCTCGTCGGCCTCGATGGCTGGGGCGTGCTCGCCGAGGTCTGGCAGCACACCGACCCCTCCCACCCCTCCGACGAGGAGGACATCGTGCGGGTGCAGGATGATTTTGGGCGGTGATTTTGATTGTTGAATTGTTTGATTGTTAAATTGCTATTATTGTTGTCGTCATGCGGGCAACAATTCAACAATCAAGCAATTCAACAATCATCATTACTGTTGTCGTGGTACGGGCAACAATCCAACAATCAAGCAATCCAACAATCACTCTTTCCCCTTCGTATCCATCACTATTGTCACAGGCCCGTCGTTGAGCAGGGCCACCTTCATGTCGGCACCGAACTCGCCCGTGCGCACTTCCAGCCCCGATGTTTCCCGAAGGGCAGCCACAAATTTTTCATACAAAGGAATGGCAGTCTCCGGCCTCGCTGCACGGATGAACGAGGGGCGGTTTCCCTTTTTCGTGCTGGCGTGAAGCGTAAACTGGCTGACAACGATGATTTGCCCAGCGATGTCCTGCACCGAAAGGTTCATCAGGCCGTTTTCATCGCCGAAAATCCGCATCTGTGCGATTTTTTTGGACAGCCACTCGATGTCCTCGTCCCCGTCGGCGTCCTCCACGCCCAGCAAAATGAGCAGGCCGGGGCCAATCTGCGACTTGACTTTCCCTTCAATGGTGACGGAGGCTTCTGAAACACGCTGGATGACGGCTCGCATGGTGGTTGGTGTTTTTTTGCTGCAATCATAAGGAATGCAGCTGGGAGTTCCACGATTTTTGGTTCAAAAAGCCAGCAGGGCAATTCCTGCAAACTCCCAACTTCGTTTCGTAGTTTTGCGCCTCCACGGAGCGGCCACTTGCAAAAAAGTGGCGGCACTGCAAGGCAAACACTGATTCAATACGATGTCCACAAGCACTTCACAGAAGACTTTAGGAGACAATCACCCCTACCACCGCATCATCCGCTGGATGTGGCGCTTGGTGGCACTGGGCATCGGCGGCATTCTGCTGTCGCTGGTGGTGCTTTCCTTCTCCGACCTGCCCGACACCGAGGAATTGGAGAACCCCAAGAGCGAGCTTGCCTCTGAAATCATCGCTGCCGATGGCTCGGTACTGGGCCGTTTTTTCATAGAAAACAGGGTGCCCGTCGCCTTCGACGAAATCTCGCCCTATGTAGAGCAGGCCCTCGTGGCCACCGAGGACGAGCGCTACTACAGCCACTCCGGCATTGACTTCCGGGCCTTGGGCCGCACCTTCGTCAAGACCTTCCTGATGGGCGACAAAAGCAGCGGCGGCGCCAGTACCATCACGCAGCAGTTGGCCAAGCTGCTTTTCACGGGCAAAAAAGCGGACAGCCTCATCGGGCGGGTGCCGCAAAAGCTCAAGGAATGGATCATCGCGGTGCGCCTGGAACGCAAGTACACCAAGGAGGAAATCATGGCGATGTACCTCAACAAGTTCGACTTCCTCTACGACAGCTATGGCATCAAGTCGGCGGCGGAGACTTACTTCGGCAAGCCCCAAGACTCGCTCAACGTGCAGGAGGCGGCCATGCTGGTAGGCATGTTGAAGAACCCCTCGCTTTTTAACCCAAAAAGAAAACTGGAAAAGGCCACCCAGCGCCGCTCGGTCGTGCTCGACCAGATGCGCAAAAACGGCATCTTGACCGAGGCCGAGTATGACTCGCTGAAGGTGCTGCCCGTTGACCTGACCCGCTTCCGCCGCAAGAACCACACGCAGGGCCTGGCCACTTATTTCCGCTCCTCCCTTGCCGAAGAACTGATGAAGGTGATACTGCCCAACGAGGAGTACGCTCGCAAGAAAGCCGACGGCGTTCCCTACAATATCTGGAAAGACGGCCTGAAAATCTACACCACCATTGACCCCGTGATACAAGAACATGCAGAACGGGCCATGGAGGCGCACATGGCCAAGGTGCAGTCCCGTTTCTGGAACCTCTGGAACAAGCAAAAGAAAATATCCCCTTGGGACTACAAGGACTCCAAAACAACGGATGCCGAGCTTGCCTTCCGAAAGCGCAAACTGGCACAGTTGATTCGCTACTCCGACCGCTACGTGACCATGCGCGACCAAGCTATCGGCTCGCTGGAATCTGACTTGGAGGACGAAGTGGACGGCCTCCGCCTCGGCGACGCTGCCATCGAGAAAATGCTCAAGGGAAAAGACCTCAGCGGCCCTCAGCGGGAAGCCATGCAGTCGGAAAAATGGAACGAACTCAAGCGCAAATGGCAGGCATTCCAGAAAACAGTGGAGCAGGCATTTAACAAAAAAGTGAAAATGACGGTGTTCGACTACAACGACAAAATGGAGAAGGACACGACCATGTCGCCCATTGACTCGCTGAAGTACCACCACATGTTCATGCAGATAGGCTCGCTGGCCATTGACCCGAAGACTGGGCACGTGAAGGCTTGGGTGGGCGGTATCAACCACAAGTATTTCTCCTACGACCACACCCGCTCCAACCGCCAGGTCGGCTCTACCTTCAAGCCGTTTATTTATGCCACGGCCATCGCCTTGCAGGGGGTATCGCCTTGCATGGAAATTGACGACGTGCCACGTACCATCTCGGCTGGCTCCGGCAATTTCAACCTGATAAAAGACTGGACACCCAAGAACTCGGACGGCAAGTACAGCTACCGCAAAATGCGCCTGCGCACCGCCCTGCAAAAATCGGTGAACACCGTCTCCGTGTTCCTGATGCAGCAGTTGGGCAGCACAGAACCCGTCATCGAGCTGCTCGACAACATGGGCGTTGACACCAAGAAAATCCCGAAACAGCCCTCCATCTGCCTCGGCGCCGCCGACATGAGCGTGATGGACATGACCGGGGCCTACACCACCTTCGCCAACAACGGCTACCACAGCAAGCCCATCTACATCACAAGGATTGAGGATAAAAATGGCCGCACCATCTACTCGCAGGACGAACAGGACAACCAAGCCCTGCAAGAAGAACCCAATTACGTAATGGTGGAAATGCTCAAATATGCGGGCAAATCGAACATGGGCGACATCAAAAGCGAAATCGGCGGCAAGACCGGAACGACCAACGACTACGTGGACGGCTGGTTCATGGGCATCACGCCCAGCCTCGTGGTGGGCACTTGGGTAGGTGGTGAAGACCGCTGGATTCGCTTCCTGACGCTGAGGGATGGGCAGGGAAGCCAAATGGCAAAGCCTTTTTGCCGGGAGCTAATCTCCCGCCTGGAGAAAGACCCCAAGGCCATTGGCTACGATGCCAAGGCCCGGTTCCAGCG
>JALOMF010000513.1 GCA_025455635.1 Saprospiraceae bacterium
GGCTGGTGCGCCTGCACCCCCCACAGCCCAAAAGCCAGCCACGGGCGGGGAAACGCATCGAACTGCAACCGCAACGCGAACGACCCAAGGTCGAAGCGGGTCATGCGTGAGGTCACCGAGTTTTCGTCATTCAGGTCAGAAAGGAAAACAATGGTGCGGAACTCCTTCTTCAAGGGCTGCGCCGCCAGTGCCTCCGGCGTCATGTGAACCACATCGAAAATAGGCTCAGGCTGTGGCAGCAGGATATAGGGCGCACTGAAGTAGTAGAAAAAAGAATCGCCGACAGGGCCGTTCCAAAGGTTGGAGTCAGCTATCACCAGCAACTGGTTCACCCTGCCGTGTGCGGTGGACTTCTGGCCAGCAGGGGTTGGGGCCACCGATGGGCCAGATGTGTCGCTGGAGCAGGCAGCTAAAAAAAGTATAGTCAGGGCAGCAATTATCGTCAGGTATTTCATTTCAAATGCGTTTTGGGCAAAATTAGGAAATCGAAGCCTCACTTGTCATCCTCGCTTCATCGGCGAGCAGTTTCGATATGTGGTAAGATGCAGCAAGCGGTCATTTTTGGCGTAAAAAGGAGCGAATACAAAATTTGACCAGGGAAGGGGAGAAAACCGTGTGGAAAAAGCTGGTTTTTGGCCGCTCATTTAAGCACTTGGTCGCTTTCTAAAACCCTTTTCACAAAACAATCAACTACTGTCCCCATTTTTGCGTTATCAGCAACCTTCGGAATTTGAAACAAACCCATTTTACCGAAGGGAACTAAAATCGAAATCATGTTAGAAGTCCAGCAACTCACCAAGACCTACAATTCCGGCTCCAAGTCGCTCACCGTGCTCGACGACGTGAGCTTCAAAATCGAGGCAGGCCAAACCTTCGCCATCGTCGGGCCATCGGGCAGCGGCAAGACCACCCTGCTCGGCCTCTGCGCCGGGCTTGACCGCTCCAGCACTGGCTCCGTGGTGCTCAACGGCATCCGCCTCGACGACCTCGACGAGGACGAGCGGGCCGCTGTGCGCAGCCAGCACGTGGGCTTTGTCTTTCAGAACTTCCAGCTCATACCCACCCTCACGGCCCTCGAAAACGTGATGGTGCCCATGGAGCTGCAGGGCTTGAAGGGCGCCTCCAAAAAAGCGATGGAACTGCTGGGCCGGGTGGGCCTCGCCGACCGCCACGACCACTACCCGGCGCAGCTCTCCGGTGGCGAGCAGCAGCGGGTGGCACTGGCACGGGCCTTTTCCAACAGCCCGAAAATCCTCTTCGCCGACGAGCCGACGGGCAACCTCGACCCCGAAACCCACGACGTGGTGGAGCGCCTGCTCTTCGACCTGAACCGGGAGGCCGGCACGACCCTCGTGCTCGTGACCCACGACCTCGAACTGGCAGCGAAGACGCAGCGTACTTTGAAGCTGAAGGGGGGGAAGGTGGTGAATTGAGTGGGTAACTTGGCAGCAGGGCTGGTCAGCCTCCCAAGCTGCGGTTTCTATCAGAAAATCCCTTATTTTTGTAGCGATTTCAAGCCAACAGCTTGGCTTTTCTAGAATTTTTTCAATCAATTTTCATCATGAAGAAATCCCTGACGCTTACGTTTTTCACGGCCTCCGTTGCCATCGTTTGCCTCTCGTTCATTTCGCCGAAGGCGGAAAAAGAAGTGCAGCTCACCTGCAACGTGAACGCCTGCGACAAGGTGGACTCCCTCTACCTCTACGAGTTCAACGGCGTCAATTTCAAAAAAGCCAAGACCGCCCCTACGACCGATTGGGCCACTTACCGCTTCAAATTGCCCGCCTCTGCGCCTAGGTTTTACTACGTCGGGATTGACCCCAACAACATGAAGCCCGTGATTCTCGGCACCGAGAACAGCCTGACGCTGAACGGCTCCTGCGCCCAGTTCCAAGGCGCACAGCTGCCCGATTCGGACCTGAACCGAAATTACGAAGTGGTAAAAAACAAGCTTAATTCCCACAAAAACGAGTTCGGCCAATTGCTCCAGCAGCTCCAGGCCGCCGACCGCCAGAACAATGTTGATATGGTGAACGCCGTCATCATGAAACTGAGCGACCTCGACAAGCGCCGCCTCAGCTACCTCGATTCTTTGAAAAAAACCAGCCCTTACCTAGGCAAAGTGGCCGCCATCAACACCTACGTCAGCTACCAAGCCAACGGCAGCCCCGACATGACCGAGCTGGAGCATTTCGCCACGAAGTATTTCCAATTTGTGGACTGGAAAGATGCCGACTACAACTACATGCCTTGGGTGGTGGAGCAGATGAAAAGCTACGTGCAGACCCTTGCTGGCGTGGGCTTCCCTGACGCTGTGCAGGTTGATTTTTTGGATAAAATACTGGCCCAAATACCCGCCGAGAGCCGCACCCACCTGCTGGCAATGGGCGGCATCATCAACGGCCTGCAAGCTGCAAAAAGCCCGATTCTGGGCACTTACGCCAAGCGCTACATCGAAAAATACCAGAAAAAAGAACCAGAGGCCGCTGCACAGGTTGCGCAGCTGTTGAAGATGTCCGGCAGCTTCGTCTCTGGCGGCGAGGCCCCCGATTTCACGATGAACGACCGGGACGGCAAGCCCGTCAAGCTCTCCGATTTCAGGGGCAAGGTGATGCTCGTGGATTTTTGGGCAAGCTGGTGCGGCCCCTGCCGCCGGGAGAACCCCCACGTGGTCGAGCTTTACCACAAGTACCACAGCAAGGGCTTCGACGTGCTGGGCGTCAGCCTCGACAAGACGAGGGAGCCTTGGCTCGCCGCCATCGAAAAGGACGGCCTCACCTGGAACCACGTCTCCGACCTCAAAGGCTGGAGCAACGATGCCGCACAGCTCTACGGTGTCTCTTCCATCCCGCACACCGTACTGGTGGACAGGGATGGCAAAATCATCGCCAGGAACCTGCGGGGCGAGCAGCTCACGGCCAAGCTGCGGGAGATTCTTGGGGAATAGGCATTGATTTTCCGCAAGTTTTTCAATAAAAAGGGAGGCTCCGCAAGATGGAAAGTAATCGGCTATCCAGTAGTGCATAGAATTCTTTACATTCCAAATAACCCCTACCTTTGTTCGTGTATCACTAAAAGCAGCACGACATGAGATTAGACTTGAGACTAAATTCGGTGACCTTGGAAAACTTCCGCTTGTTCGAGAAGTTGGAGATGGATTTTCACCCGCAGGTGACGGTGCTGATTGGGGAGAACGGGGCGGGGAAGACGGCGTTGGTGGAGGGGATTGCGAAGATGTTAATGCCAATTCCTGAATTGCTTGAGAATCCTTATAAACATGACACAGTCTTTCAGAAAGACTCATTTAATTATCTTGATATTCGGTTTGGGGAAGACAGCACAAAGAATAAAATTGAAGTAGTATTTAGTAATAGCAGCGAAGATAGCTCCTGCATTTGGGAAGGGAGTATTTCAAGGAATAATAGGTATTTTCATCAATTCAGTGGTGATGGTTTTGGAAAATTAATAGGACTTTCAGGCAAGATTTCGACAAAAGAAAGGAAAGGTGAAGGTGATTTTTATTTGCCAGCTAT
>JALOMF010000514.1 GCA_025455635.1 Saprospiraceae bacterium
GCTAGAAATGGATTTGCTAGAAAGCAAGTCCTTGACAATCAGGTTGTTGAACACCATCGGGCAGGTCGTCGAACTGCGGGAAGGCTTTTACCCTAGCGGCCCATCCAGCCTCGTTTTTGACAACGAGGGGCTTGCGCCTGGGGTCTATTTCATGGAAATAAGTGGAGGCAAGCAAGTGAATTATCTGCGGGTAGTGGTGGCCAGATAGGCATCATGGCTGCCGCCACCGAACGCCCAAAAAGCACCGCTTGCGCCCAGGGGAGCATGAGGAAAATCAAAGCACAAAGCTTGCGTTCGCAATAGAAGGCGGGGAAAAGCGCAGGGCAACTGTGAAGTTGCCCTGCTTTCATGTTATTCTATGGTCACCTCAAAAGTCACATCCACGTCCGTGTCGCCCGTGCTGCAAGGGTCAGTAGCAGATTTGTTCGGCAAGTGCTTCAACGTGACTTGAAGCGAACCAGCGCCTGCTGCGCCAGTTGCCAGCGCACTTTCCAAGCCAATTGGCTTGCCGTTTCCATCCAAATCGCCAATGGTTGGTGCTGTCATGGAGCCAGTAGCATCGAAGCAAACCAAGTGTTCGGCGCTTTCTTCTTTCACCTCCTCCGTGATGTCGTGCGTGTGGTCAGCCTTGCTTTCGTCCAGGAATTCCACGCCGATGGTGTAGGCGGTATTGGCTTTCAGGGTGATGTCGTCCGCTACGGGAGCATCGCCGCCATCGCCGTCCAAGTCTTTGACCGTGAATTCCGTGGAACCACCACCAACTTCTGTAAAGGTCAGTTTGACCGTGGTGATGAGTTCGCCCTCGTTGTGGTTGTGGTCATCTTCCTTGTCACATGCGCTGAACAGAACGGCATTGAGTGCTAGAATCGCAAAAAGAAACTTGAAATTTTTCATCGTTAAATGGTTTGATTGATTGATAATTAAATTGCTTGATTGCCAAATCTTTGTGTAAAAACCTGACCATCAAACAGTTGTTGTAATTAAAATGAATACTTGAGCCGCACCGACACATTCCTGCCTGCCTCCTGCGAAAAATAGCGCAGGCGGTTCAGGTAGTCCCGGTAAGCGGTGTTGAAAAGGTTTTGGATGGTTAGGCTAAGGGTTAAACGATTGCTGGTTGCGGAACTCGTCCCGATGCCTCGGGATTGCGGAGTGCGGATTGGGAGGCCCATGCCGGCCTCAAAATTCACCAAGGTAAAGGCGTTTGGCGCTGGCGCAAAGTCCTGGTTGGCAGGCACTCGTGTTTGTTCCAGCACCTGTTCCACGCTCATTTTTAGGTAAGTTTGGTTGCCTTCGGCAATGCCGTCTTTTTTCTCAGTTGGCGAAAAACGCAGGCCCAACTGAAAGCGGTCGGCGGGCATGAGCGCAAGCCACTCGCCGTCCCTTTTGTTCCAAGCCCGAAGCACACTGGCGCTGCTCGAAAGTTCCCATTTCACGGCAGGTTTCCAAGCGGCATTCCAATCAAAGCCCATCAATCGGGCATCTGCCTGGTCGTAGGCGAATGCCGGAAAAGCCCCCCGGATGGTCAGCACAGGCTCGGCTTGTGGCCGCAGGTAAACGAAGTCTCGGATGACATTTCGGTAAAGCGCAAGATTTGCGTTGAAGCTGCGCCCATTGTCAAAATCAAAGCTCAGGTTGGTGCTCTGTGCCCGCTCTGGCACGAGGTCGGTGCGCCCCTTTTCGTAGCTCGCCGAGCCGTGGTGTACACCATCGCTGTACAGTTCGTTCACGTTCGGTGCCCGCCACGCACTGCCCCAGTGAAGCTTGATGTCGAACTGCTCCGCAAGTTTGTAAACCACCCCCATCGTGCCCGACAAGTTCCTGAAATCCAATTGCTTGTCAATGACTTCGTTGCCCCGGTTTTGCACGTCCATCCAGCGCAGGTCGTACCTTGCCCCAGCCTCAAACTCCAGTGGGAACGGGTATTTGCGCCAGCGTTCAATCCAAAAAACGCCCGCCGTTTGGCTCTCGAAATCGGGAATGAGGCCGCCCCGGTCGGTCGTGTTGCGCTGCGCAATGCCCTGTGCGCCAAGGCTGCCGGTCAGGTGCCGCCAGCTCTTGTGCTCCCAAGTCAAGTCGAGGCTGTGCGTCGTGATTTCGAAGAGCATTTCCGGCTCGTCCAAGTTGCTGGGCAGGTCGCCGAACCGCCTGTGTGCGTCGAACTCGCCCCGGCGGTTGAACTGGCGGGCGTATTGCATCGAAAGTTTGCCCGCAGTGCCCGTTTTTACTTCGCTTTTAGCCTTGAGCAGGTAGTGCGCCACCCGTTGCAGCGGTCGTCCGAGTTGGTAACTGAACGAGCCGTCCTCCATCGGTCGGCCACGCTCGATGGCATTTTGCAAGTCGGTCAGGTTGCCGATGTGCGAGCCACGGTACACGCCAATGTCCGTGAAAAACTGGCTGAAAAAAACGTCGGTGTTCCACCGTTCACGCTCCAGCCCGAGTGCCGCCGAGTAGTTGATTTCCCTTACCCCGGTGTTTTTTAAAAAATAACCGGGCGTTCGCTGGTCGCCGCCCCGCTTGAAGGTGCCTTGCACCCGGTAAGATAGTTTCGAGTTTCGGGCTTCCAGCTTCGAGCTTCCCTCCAGCATGGCCGATGCAACGCCGACCCGGCCATTGCTGAAAGCCGCCAAGTTCGCCTCGCCGCCCAAGCCGGGTTCGCTGCGCAATGCCCTCGGCTCGACGAGCACCACACCGCCCAGCGCATCGGCGCCGTAGCGCACGCTGTTGGCGCCATAGACCACCGTCACCCGGTCAGCGATGTACGGGTCAATCTCCGGGGCGTGTTCGCTGCCCCATTGCTGGCCTTCTTGCCGCACACCGTTGTTCAGCAGGAGCACCCGGCTGCTGTGCAGTCCACGAATGACGGGCTTCGCAATGCCGCTGCCCGTGTTCAAGGTAGTGACGCCGGGAAGGGTTTTGAGCAGGTCGCCCATGGTTTGCCCCTTGGCTGCGGCCAGTTTTTCGCCCTCAATGCTGCGCTCGGCCTGGGTGCTCGGCAGTTCAACGGCTTTTTCGTGTACCACGATTTCGGACAAGTTCACCGACTCGTGTTGAAGGTGAAAACAGAGGTTGGTCTCGCCCACCACCTTGATTTCTGCCGACAAGTGGCTACACCCGATGTGGTGGCACTGTACCGTGTACTCGCCTTCGCAAAGCTCGGCGAACACAAAACGGCCTTGGACGTCGGTGGTAGTTCCTTGGCCCGTCTGCACGATAAACACTTCGGCGTAGGGCACTGGCTCTTCGGTACCTTCTTCTGTCACCGTGCCGAATAGCATGGCATGGCAGTCTTTTTGGGCAAACGCCAATAACGGCATCAGCCCGACAAATGACAGGATTAGGCAGTTTATCCGTCGCATGGTAAACTGGATTGTGGGTTCGCCCAAGTGGGAGGCTGTCAACACGCCATGTCCGCCTACTAGTACATGCCGGCTGGTGGCTCTGCCTTCCGCGGGTCCACGACCAGCAGCCATGGCGCTGCTCCCCCAGGGGTGCAGCTTGTACGTCCATGTCCGGACCGTGGCAGGCGTCC
>JALOMF010000515.1 GCA_025455635.1 Saprospiraceae bacterium
TCACTGCGAAATGTTTCCGATTCATGGATTTTATCAAGTATGTACTCAAGGCATTATCACCAAAAAATCATGCGATTTTTAAAAATGTCCAGTAGTGTGGTAAAAACGATTAAATATGACTGGATAAAAGATTAGTTTTGGAAATACGCATTTACCCAAAATCACAATGAAAAACTGGCACACCACCACCACAGAAGAAGCCCTTCGGCATACCAAAAGCCAAGCCACGGGGCTGTCCGCCGCCCAATCGGCAGCGGCGCTGCTGAAGCATGGTCGCAATGAATTGATTGAAAAAAAGAAGCGACCGACCTGGCTCCTGTTTTTCCTCCAGTTCAAGGATACGATGATTTTGATTCTGCTGGCCGCCGCCGTCATTTCGGGGGTGGTGGGCGACCTGAACGACACCATCGTCATCCTCATCATCGTGGTGCTGAATGCCGTCGTCGGCTTCTGGCAGGAGTACCGGGCCGAGAAGGCAATGGCCGCCCTGAAAAAAATGACCCTTCCCACGGCGACCGTGCTGCGGGAGGGTTTGCCCGTTGAAATAAACGCCGCCGAACTCGTGCCCGGCGACGTGGTCGTGCTCGAAACCGGGAACATGGTGCCCGCCGACCTGCGTCTGTTGGAATCCGTTTCGATGAAAATCGAGGAGGCATCGCTCACCGGGGAGTCCTCGGCGGTGGACAAGCAAACTGAGAAGCTGGAAGCGGAGAAACTGCCCCTCGGCGACCGCTCGAACATGGCCTATAAAACTACCATCGTCACCTACGGTCGGGGCAAGGGGCTGGTCGTGGAAACGGGCATGAAGACCGAAATCGGGAAAATTGCCCAGCTCTTGCAGGAGGACAGCGTGACGACGCCCTTGCAGCAGCGGCTCGCCGATTTTTCCAAAAAACTTTCCTTCGCCGTTGTCGGCATTTGCATCGTCATTTATGGCGTGGGCCTGCTGCGTGGCGAAGACCCGGTGCAGATGCTGCTCACCGCCATTTCCGTGGCCGTGGCGGGGATACCGGAGGCGCTGCCCGCCGTCGTCACCATCGCCCTGGCCCTCGGCGCCCGGCGCATGGTGAAAAAACACGCCCTCATCCGCAAGCTGCCCGCCGTGGAGACGCTCGGCTCCGTCACGTTTATTTGTACCGATAAAACAGGCACGCTGACGCAAAACCGGATGACCGTCACGGAGATTTGGATGCCTGAAACCCCGCCCACCGACTTGGCGCTTTCGCAAAAAGATGCCCTGCTGCTCTGCATGGCGCTCAACCATGACGTGAAAAAGAACAAAGACGGTGACCCCACAGGCGACCCCACCGAGCTGGCATTGGCCATTTTTGCTAAAGAAAACCTGACCGAAGCCAAGCCCAAGGACTACCCCAGAAAGGCGGAACTCCCTTTTGATGCAGAGCGAAAAATGATGACGACGGTTCACGCTTGGAAGGATGGTAAATTCTTGGTGATTACCAAAGGCGCACTCGAATCCGTGCTGCAAGTTTGCGAAGATGCGGACGAAGCCGCCATGACCGCCGAAGCTGCCAAAATGGGGCAAAACGGCCTGCGGGCGCTGGCCTACGCCTACCGAATTATGGACGAATTGCCCGCTGAAATCAATTTTGAAAACCTCGAAAAACAACTGCAATGCGTCGGCTTGGCGGGCATGATGGACCCGCCCCGCAAGGAGGCCGCCCGTGCCGTGGCCGATTGCCGAAAGGCGGGCATCGTACCCGTGATGATTACCGGCGACCACCCCGAAACGGCAGCGGCCATCGCCCGGCAGATAGGCATCTTGGCTGAACCGACCGACCTGATGCTCACGGGCGCTGAATTGGAACAAATGCCGGAAGATGATTTTGCCCATAAAATCGAGCGGATAAAAGTCTATGCGAGGGTTTCACCACAACAGAAGCTGTTGATTGTCAAGACTTTGCAAAGCAAAAACCACTACGTGGCCATGACGGGCGATGGGGTGAACGATGCCCCCGCCCTGCGCCGAGCGAACATCGGCGTGGCGATGGGCATCACGGGCACCGACGTGTCGAAGGAAGCCGCCGACATGATTTTGCTGGACGACAATTTTGCCACCATCCTGAAAGCCGTGCGGGAGGGCAGGCGCATTTTCGACAATATCCGGAAGTTCATCAAGTACATCCTGACGGGCAACACGGGTGAAATTTGGACGATTTTCCTCGCCCCGCTCATCGGGCTGCCCGTGCCGCTGCTGCCCATCCACATCCTGTGGGTCAACCTCGTGACCGACGGCCTGCCAGCGCTCGCCATCGCTGCCGAGCCTGCCGAGAAGGACATCATGCAACTGCCGCCCCGCAAACCCGACGAGCGCGTTTTCGCCAACGGGCTGGGCTGGCATATCCTGTGGGTGGGCCTGCTCATCGGTGCGGTCTGCCTCGGCGTGCAGGCATGGGCGTTACAGCACGACGACCCCAAATGGCAGACATACGTTTTCACAGTACTTTGCTTCACGCAAATGGCCCATGTGATGGCCATCCGAAGCCCGCATTTTTTCCTGTTCAAAGTGGGTATTTTCAGTAATCCGATGTTGATAGGCGCTGTGCTGATTACTTTCGGGCTGCAAATGGCCTTGATTTACGTGCCCGTTTTGCAGGGCATATTTTCCACGCAGGCATTGAGTTTAAAGGAGCTTGGTGGCTGCATTCTGGTATCGCTGGTGGTATTCCATGCGGTGGAGGCGGAGAAATTCGTTCGGCACTTGGTGGCGGGGAAAAGGAAAAGGTGAGCATTTCTTTCTCGCTTTCAGCCTTAGGTTCTATGGCTTGCGAATATGGGCGTGATGCAGTTTTCCCGCCTTTTTGTAATGCTTCCCGCTGATCATAGATGAACGCATTTAAAGTTGATGGCAGGCTCTTCCGAGAGGAGGGGTTATCAAACCCCGATGTTCCGGAACGCCGGGGTTTGATAACCCCTCCTCTCGGAAGAGCCTGCTAGCTTGCCTAACCCAAGCATCAATTTTAAATGCGACTATTTATAATCCCGCTCATTTTCATCGTTAAAATAGTAAAACGAAAAAAGGATGCTTTTTAGCAACAATGGTAGTGTTGCTCTGTTGAAGAGAGATTGCTTGCAAATACTTAAGGAAAAATCACATTTCTAGGCCACCACTACCATCCGATCTAGGCAGCAATTTCTCATTCGTCATTTCAATAAAATGTCCACCACAAAATTACTCCTCAGCTACGCACTTACTTTTCTGGTGTTTTTCATCATTGACATGGCTTGGCTCGGCCTCATTGCCAAGGATTTGTACAAAAAGTATTTAGGCGGCTTCTTGAGCGACCAAGTCAACTGGACGGCGGCAATCGTTTTTTATCTGCTGTTCATTGTGGGCGTTTTCATTTTCGCCATCCTGCCTTCGGTGGAAAAAAATTCGCTGGTTTCAGCCATCACCTTGGGTGCATTGTTCGGCTTTTTCACTTACGCCACTTATGATTTAACCAACCTAGCGACGCTAAAAGGCTGGCCTATTCCCATTGTTTTTATTGACATCGTGTGGGGTTCGGTATT
>JALOMF010000045.1 GCA_025455635.1 Saprospiraceae bacterium
TAAAAAATCAGTCTTAATCAGTCAAATCAGTTCAATCCGTGTACTATCCTCCTCGCGAGAAAAACAATCAGTATGAAAATAACACTCGCTTATTCCGGGGGCCTCGACACCTCCTTTTGTATAAAAAACCTGACCGAGCAAGGCCACGAAATCCATTGCGTCACCGTGGACACTGGCGGCTTCTCGCCCTCCGACATTGAGGCAATGGAGGCCAGGGCATTCACGCTCGGAGCGGCCAGTTTCCTCTGCGTGGACGCCGTGCAGGACTATTACGAGCAGTGCATCCGTTACCTTGTGTTTGGGAATGTGCTCCGCAACAATACCTATCCCCTTTCGGTAAGTGCCGAGCGGATGTTTCAGGCAGTGGCCATTGCGAAGCAAGCGCAACTCATTGGCAGCGAGGCCATTGCGCACGGCAGCACGGGTGCTGGCAACGACCAGGTGCGATTCGATTTGGCGTTCTCCGTGCTTTGCCCGGAGATGCAAATCATCACGCCCATCCGTGACCATCGTTTTTCAAGGGAAGAGGAAGTGGCCTACCTAGCCAAGCACGGCTTCGAGTGGACGCAGCAAAAAGCCAAATACAGCATCAACCCCGGCATCTGGGGCACCAGCGTGGGTGGGGCGGAGACGCTGACCTCCCACCTGCCATTGCCCGAAAGCGCTTGGCCGACGCAACTGACTGAAAATGAGCCGATTGACGTCAGTTTGACTTTTGAAAAAGGCGAACTCATTGGCGTAAACGGGCAGGTTTTCGAGCATCCCGTGGAGGCTATTCAAGCCTTGCAGGCACTCGCCGCACCCTACGCCATCGGTCGTGATACGCATGTGGGCGACACTATTATAGGTATTAAAGGTCGGGTTGGTTTCGAGGCGGCGGCCCCGCTCATCATCATCAAGGCGCACCATTTGCTCGAAAAACACACCCTTGTCAAATGGCAGCAGTACTGGAAAGAACAACTCGCCAACTGGTATGGCATGATGCTCCATGAGGCACTTTTCCTCGACCCTGTGATGCGCAACATCGAGGCGTTTTTGACCTCCACGCAGGAGTCAGTGACGGGGGAGGTCTTCGTCAAGCTCCTACCCTATCGCTTTGAATTACAGGGAGTTAAATCAGATTTCGACATGATGCAGAGCGAGGCTGGCAAGTACGGCGAGATGAACAACGGCTGGTCGGGGGAGGACGTGAAGGGGTTCACGAGGATATTGGGGAATCAACTTAAAATTTATCAATCCAACCGAAAGCGGGAGGAGGTTTAGAGTTTTTTCCTTGGGCGGATATGGTATTTCTCCATGACTTCCGGCAAACTGATTCCATTAAGTTTCGATAATTCTATCAGTTGTTGGAGGTATTCAAGCTGTCGTTCTTCGAGCTTATGAGTAAGCTGTAACAATTCTTCGTGCTCAAGTTCAGATAAAGTCTCGTCTTGCAGTTTATCGAAAAGAAAATTATAGCGGTCCCGAAAAGGTTTGGGCATACGCTGTCTAATAAGCCGAAGCAAATGAGCTTCTTGCATTTTGAAAATCCTGTCGCTAAAAGTTACTGTTTCCATGCGTTTTCGAGGTCTAATTTGAAGTCTTCAAAGGAGGGGCTGAAAACGGAAAAACCATACTTTCCCATCACTTCGATGAACGCACGTTTTGATAGTCCGGCAACGTTAGCGGCATGGCCGAGCGAGAGTTTTCCACGCTCGTACAGCTCCCCCGCTAAGATGACTCGTGCGTCGAATTCCGACACCCCGGACATGGCTGGAACTTGTATTTGTATTGCTTGCATGGCTAAATTTTAAACAAAACTAATCGAAAAAAAGGAAAGTTGAGCAGGGTCTTATCAACCCTCATCAACTTTTATCAACCCTTATCAACGCATGATTAATATCGGCATCATCGGCGGCGCAGGCTACACGGCGGGGGAACTCATCCGCATCCTGCTGCACCACCCGGCAACGGAAATCGCCTTCGTGCAGAGCCGCAGCTCGGCGGGCAAGCCCGTGTCCAGCGTCCACGACGACCTCGTGGGGGATACAGACCTGCGCTTCGTGGCCGAGGTGCAAGCCGAGCCGGACGTGCTGTTCCTCTGCTCCGGCCACGGCGAGTCGAAGGCGTTTTTGGAAAAAAACCAGTTTTCCAACTCCTTGAAAATCATTGACTTGAGCCATGATTTCCGGCTTCAGCGCCCCGGCAATGACTTCGTGTACGGCCTGCCGGAAATGAATCGAACAGCCATTTGCGAAGCGCAAAAAATAGCCAACCCCGGCTGCTTCGCAACGGCGATACAATTGGCCTTGCTGCCCTTGGCTGCCCAAGGGCTTTTGAACGACGAGGTGCATGTCCATGCCATAACCGGCTCCACAGGGGCAGGCCAGCAGCCGACGGATACGACGCATTTCAGCTACCGGGCTAACAACCTGAGCATTTACAAACCGTTCGGCCACCAGCATTTGGAGGAAATCGGGCAAAGCCTGCGGCAATTACAGCCCAGCTTTGACAAGGCCGTGAACTTCCTGCCCGTGCGGGGCGATTTCACGAGGGGCATTTTCGCCAGTGCATATACCCATTGCGAAGCGACCGAAAAAGAAGCAAAGGAACTGTATAGGACGTTCTACGAAGCGGCCCCATTCACCAAAATAAGCGACGAAAATCCCTCGCTAAAACAAGTGGTGAACACCAACAAATGCCTGCTCCATTTGGAAAAACATGGCGATAAACTTTTGATAATCAGCATGATAGACAACCTGCTGAAAGGTGCATCCGGGCAGGCGGTTCAGAATATGAACATAATGTACGGGCTGGAGGATACGACGGGGCTTGCATTGAAAGCAACGGCTTTTTAGATGTAAAGCACTTGAATGGAGCTGCCCACTTTCTTAAAGTCGGGGTCTTGCGTGACGAGGCGTAGGTCGTTTTCTTGGGCAACGACGAACTGGAAGCTATCGTCAAAATCGAGGTTGAAGTTGGTCTTTACGGTAGGCAAAATTGAATAGCCATTTGCCGAAAGCGGCAAAACGGTGGTATCTGGTGGAAAATCCTTGATGAACTGCTCGAAGGCAAGCGGTTGGTGCTTTTTGAACAAAAGGACGCCGATGGTATGCAGCGTGAACGAGGAGATGAAAAACTTGCCAGCATTGTTGCGGAGGTAATTTTCACAAGCGGCTGCTTTTGTTTGCTGGAAGAGGATTTCGAGAAAGATATTGGTGTCCACCAAGTCCATAGGGGGTCATTTAGTAGTTGAAAGCATGGCATCGGCAACCATCAAATCGCTGATTTTATGCTGCCATTCTACGGCAGAAAGACCTTCATCTTGGCCCTTCAACGCACCTGCCCAAGCAAAGCTGTTGGGCTTTGGCTCAACAGGTTTTAAAACTGAAACAGTTGTTTCAGTTTTAGCAGAATTTGACTTAAAAAACAGATAATCAATGAATTGCAAAACTTCTTCTTGCAACGCAATCGGCAATTTTTGCAGTTTTTGATGAATCAACGATATAGAACTCATGGCGGAATTTTTATGCAAGTTAAAAACTTTTCGCCCAATTAACAATCAAACAATTCAACAATCATAGCAATGCAACTTTTCGATGTCTATCCCCTTTTCCCCATTGACATTCAGCGCAGCCACGGCTGCCACGTCTATGACCAGCACGGTAGGCGCTACCTCGATTTTTACGGGGGCCACGCCGTCGTTTCCATCGGCCACTCGCACCCGCATTTTCTGAAACGGGTGAAAGACCAGATGGACAAAATCGCCTTTTACTCCAATTTCGTGGAAAACGAACTGCGGGAAGCACTGGCGGCGAAGCTCGGAGAACTGTCGGGATACGCTGATTATCAATTGTTTATGGTAAACAGCGGGGCAGAGGCCATCGAAAATGCGCTGAAATTGGCGAGCTTCCAGAATGGCCGAACGAAGGTCGTCGCCTTCTGCAAAGGCTTCCACGGGCGTACTTCTGCCGCTGTGAAAATCACCCACGACCCCAGCATACAAGCGCCCATCAACCACGGTTTCGAGGTGGAGTACCTACCATTTGAAGACCTTGAAGCGGTAGGAAAAGCGTTGGCAAAAGGCGACGTGACGGCGGTCGTCATTGAAGGCATACAGGGCATCGGCGGCATCAACGAGCCATCGGCGGACTTCCTTCGGGGGCTGTCGGCGCTTTGCGAAGCACATGGCACTTGCCTCGTTTTGGATGAAATCCAGTCCGGTTGCGGGCGCACGGGGCGCTTTTTTGCCCACCAGCACGCTGGCATCCGGCCCGACCTCATCACCATCGCCAAGGGCATGGGCAACGGCTTCCCCATCGGCGGGGTCATCATTTCGCCCAAGTTCAAGGCACGGCACGGGCTGCTCGGCACTACTTTCGGCGGTACGCACATGGCTTGCGCTGCGGCGCTTGGCGTGTTGGAAGTAATTGAAAATGAGCGACTTATCGAAAATACAGCCGTGCAGGGCGAGCGACTGAAAGCCGAGTTGCAAGGCTTGGAAGGCATCAAAGAAATCCGGGGCCGGGGCCTGATGATTGGCGTGGAGTTCGAGTTCCCCGCGGCACCTTTCCGCAAGAAATTGATGGAAGAATTTGGCGTGTTCACGGGTTCGTCCTCCAACAAAAACACCATGCGCCTACTGCCGCCGCTTTGCGTGAGCGACGAGGAAGTGGAGGAGTTTTTGGGAGCGTTCAAGGCGTGTTTGGAGGCGGTGGCCGTGGAAGTCTAAAGGATCCGGCTCAGGTCAACGGAAAGGATATTCGACCAAGACGGATTGTCCGTTTCAAGGCCCTTTTCTTTGGAAAACTTCATCCAGGTACTCTTTTCAAAATCATAGACAAACCCTTCTTCGATGCCGTATTCCGTGTTTTCTATCAGGTTGCGCATCTTTTTAAGGTCTGTCCTTGCGCCAAAATGGGTCGCCACCTCAATGATTACAGGGACAAGCAGCCGCTCGTTGTCACGAAGGATGATGTCCGGGCATTTGCTTTCTGGGTTGCCGGGGTCAATATCCGTTTCAGGCAGCGCTTCCAATGTGATAAGCCCATCTTGAAAAAGTTTGTCCAACGCAACGATAAGCTTTTTGATAGCACGTTGGTGGTGGAGGGTGGCTAAATGTCCCATTTCGATTTCGGCTGTAATCATTGACATTTTGAATGAATTTTTATCAAAGCTAATCAATTGTTGTCAAAAATAAAACCCGGCAAGTGGTTTGATTGAGAAAATCAAACTTCATTGACGCTTCAATAGTATTCAATGCAGCATTTCACCAGCATAACCGACGTCCCCAACCCCAATGCCCTCATCCAACGAGCGCTCGAAATCAAACGTGCCCCCAATCCGCAATCCGCAATCCGTATTCAGAAATCGTTGGTTTTGCTCTTCTTCAACCCCAGCCTCCGCACCCGCCTCAGCACCGAGAAGGCGGCGCAGAACCTCGGCATGAACATCATCACGATGAACGCCGATGCGGGCTGGAAAATCGAGTTCGAGGACGGCACGGTGATGGACGGCGACAAGGCCGAACACGTGCGGGAGGCGGCGGGCGTCATCAGCCAGTACGCCGACGTCATCGGCATCCGCTCCTTCCCAACGCTGAAAGACCGGGACTGGGACTACGCCGAGGTGGTGTTGAACCAATTTAAAAAATACGCCAGCGTGCCCATCATCAGCCTGGAATCGGCCACGCTGCACCCGCTCCAGTCCCTCGCCGATGCGGTGACGATTGAGGAATTTAAGCCTCGGCCTCGCCCAAAAGTCGTGCTGACCTGGGCGCCGCATGTGCGGGCATTGCCACAGGCCGTGCCCAATTCCTTTGTGGAATGGATAAAAACCCGGGACGTGGAACTCGTCGTGACGCACCCGCTGGGCGCAGAGCTTGTTCCGCAATTCGTTGACAATCTACGAGTTGAGTACGACCAGCGGCAAGCGTTCGAAGGTGCGGACTTTATTTATGCTAAAAACTGGTCGTCATTTTCAGACTACGGCCAAATCATTTCACCCAAAGAAAACTGGATGGTGACGCCGGAAAAAATGGCGCTTACCAACGCCGCCCGTTTCATGCACTGCCTGCCCGTGCGCCGCAACGTGGTGGTGGCCGACGCCGTGCTGGACGACCCTCGCTGCTTGATTTTCGAGCAGGCGAAGAATAGGGAGTATGCGGCGCAGGCGGTGTTGGAATGGATTTGTGAATGATGTCCTCAGGTTTTTGCTGCGCAAAAACGAAGTGTTTTTTGACGCAGAAGGACGCTGATTTTGTATGATTTGTTATGATTCCATCAGAACATAAACTCGATTTTGCATTGCAAAATCAAAAACATAAATCATCATAAAAAATCAGCGTCCCTCTGCGTCGAAAGAAAAAAAATTGCAGAGCATAATCAACAAATCATCCTCCAAAAAAGTGATAATCAGGTATTTATGACAAAATTAACCATCCTCAAAATCGGCGGCAAACTACTCGACGACGATGCCCAACTCGGTTCGGCTTTGTCTGCTTTCGCAAACATTGGAGGCCCAAAAATCCTCGTGCACGGCGGGGGCAAAAAGGGCAGCGAAATCAGCCGCCGACTTGGCATTGAACCACAAATGGTGGAAGGCCGCCGCATCACCGACGCCGCCACGCTGGAGGTCGTCACGATGGTCTATGCCGGGCTGCTGAACAAGACGGTGGTGGCCAAATTGCAGGCGCTCGGCTGCAACGCCATCGGCCTGAGCGGGGCGGACGGGAACGCCATTTTATCGAAGAAAAGGGGCGCTGGCGCAATAGACTACGGCTTCGTCGGCGATGTCGAAAACGTGAACAACGCTTTGATAACCAGTTTTTTAGAAAACAACCTAACCCCCGTCGTCAGCCCAATCACGCACGATGGACAAGGGCAGTTGCTTAACACGAATGCCGATACCATCGCCCGGTGCTTGGCCGTTTCGCTGGCGCAAAATTTTGACGTGACGCTGAAGTTTTGCTTCGAAAAAAACGGGGTGCTGCTCGACCCTACGGACGATGCCTCGGTGCTGCCATCGCTTGATTTTGAGGCTTACGAACAGTACAAAGCTACAGGTGTCATCAGCGAGGGTATGCTGCCGAAATTGGACAATGCCTTCGCTGCGAAAAACGGAGGCGTGAAAGAGGTTTGGGTGTGCGGCGTAGATGGGATTTTTGAAGAAAAAGGGACTCAAATTTTATAACCAAATTGATAAAAACCGAAGCCATCGAACTGCTGAAAAAGCTCATCGCCACCCCCTCGTTTTCGAGGGACGAAGCGGCGACCGCTGACCTGCTGGCGGCATTTTTTCATCAGAAAAATATCCCGACGGAGCGGCTGGGCAACAACATTTTGACCAAGTCCAAGCACTGGCAGCCCGACCGCCCTACCCTGCTGCTTTGTTCGCACCACGACACGGTACGGCCCGTGGCTGGCTGGCAGCGTGACCCCTTTCAGCCGATGGTCGAGGAGGGCATATTGTATGGCCTCGGCAGCAACGACGCCGGGGCTTCACTGGTGGCTTTGGCAGCGGTTTTCGCCCATTTTTACGAAGAAAAAGACCTGCCCTGGAACCTGATTTTCCTAGGTGCTGCCGAAGAGGAAGTATCTGGCAATCAAGGCGTTGCGATGGTGCTTCCGCAATTGGGGCAAATTGACTGCGGCATCGTTGGCGAGCCGACGGGAATGCAGATGGCCATTGCCGAAAAGGGCCTTCTCGTGATAGACGCCACCGCCCACGGCAAGGCTGGACACGCTGCCCGTGACGAGGGCGAAAACGCCATTTACACCGCTTTGCAGGACATTTATTTTTTGAAAAACCACCAATTTGAAAAGGCCTCCGACCTGCTCGGACCGGTGAAAATGACGGTGACGCAAATCGAGGCGGGCACCCAGCACAACGTCGTACCGGACACCTGCCGCTTCGTGGTGGACATCCGCACGAACGAGCGCTACACGAACGAGGAAGTCTTCGCCATTTTGCAAACAAACCTCCGCTCTGAACTGCGGGCACGGTCCTTCCGACTCAATTCTTCGAGCATCCCGAACGACCACCCGTTGGTGCAGCGTGGCGAGGCGCTGGGTTTGCGCAGCTATGGCTCCCCCACCCTCTCCGATGCCGCGCTGATGCCAATTCCTGTACTGAAAATCGGGCCGGGGGAGAGCGAAAGGTCGCACACGGCGGATGAATTTGTTTACCTTCGGGAAATTGAGGAGGGGATTGAAACTTATTTGAAATTAATTGAAATTGGAAATTAGGAAATTGGTGCGTACCAATTTCCTAATTTCCAATTTCCCAATTTCCAACATGAAACTCTGGTCCAACACACAGACTGTCAACGAATTAGTCGAAAAATTCACCATCGGGCAGGACACCGTCCTCGACCTGCGGCTGGCCCGTTTCGACGTGCTGGGAACACTTGCCCACATCGAAATGCTGGCCTCCATCGAGCTACTGACAGCAGCCGAGCTGGCCGTTTTGCAGCCTGCCCTGCGGGCAATCTTGGAGCAAATCGAAGCGGGCGAGTTCGCCATCGAGCCGGAGGTGGAGGACGTGCATTCGCAGGTGGAACTGCTGCTCACCCGCTCGCTCGGCGACGTGGGCAAGAAAATCCACGCTGGCCGCTCTCGCAACGACCAGGTGCTGGTGGACTTGCGCCTGTTTTTTCGTTCCGAAATACGGGAGGTGACGAGGCTGGTCGGCGAACTTTTCGAGGTGCTGATGGCGCAGGCGGCGGCGCACGAGGACGTGCCGATGCCCGGCTACACGCATACACAGGTGGCGATGGTCTCCTCGTTTGGGCTGTGGTTCAGTGCCTACGCCGAGTCATTGGCGGATGACATGCGGCTTTGGCAGTCGGTGTTCGACATCGTGAACCAAAACCCGCTCGGCTCGGCGGCGGGCTACGGCAGTTCCTTCCCCCTCAACCGCCGAATGACAACGCAGCTACTGGGATTTAAAGACCTGAATTACAACGTGTTGCATGCGCAAATGGGGCGGGGCAAATCGGAGCAGTTCCTCAGCTTCGCAATGGCGGGGCTGGCGGCCACGCTCGGCAAGTTCGCCGCCGATGTCTGCCTGTTCAACAGCCAAAATTTCGGCTTTTTGAAACTGCCCGCCGAGTTCACAACGGGCAGCAGCATCATGCCGCACAAGAAAAATCCCGACGTTTTCGAACTGATTCGGGGCCGTTGCAGCCGATTGCAAACGCTACCGCAACAGGTGTCCGCAGTCACCACCAACCTTGCGAGCGGCTACCACCGGGACTTTCAAATCTTGAAGGAAACTGTTTTCCCCGCCCTTGAGGAACTCAAAAACTGCCTGCGTCTGGCCATTTTGAGCATCCCAAAATTCGAGGTGAACGAGCATATTTTGGCAGATGAAAAATACCGCTACCTGTTCACGGTGGAAGTGGTGAACCGCCTTGTGCTGGAGGGTGTCCCGTTCCGGGAAGCTTACCGCCAAGTTGCGCAGCAGGTAGAAGACGGCACGTTTGTGTTCAATGGCGAAATCAGCCACACGCACGAGGGGAGCATCGGCAACCTCTGCCTCGGCGACATCCGGCGGAAGTTCGGGGCGGTGCTGGCGGGGTTTGATTTTGAGGGGAGCGTGGGGATTGCAGAGCGGCTGGGAAAGGTGAAATACCGTTGAAATGGTACCTTTGCAATTTTCCAAACTGGTGCAAATGCACCAGATTTCCCTTTTGATTTAATGCTCAATTTTGAGTTTATTAGCAGGCTTTTTCGAGAGAAGGGGTTATCAAACCCCGGAGTTTCTGGACACCGGGGTTTGATAACCCTTCCTCTCGATTAGACCGCTACAGATTGGCATGTTCCATTCTTTTATTCAAAAAACATCATGCACATCACCCTCCAACGCCTCAACGACGCCGTCCATTTCGAGGCAAAAAACAGCGACGGCAACACGATTCACATGGATGGCAGCCCTGATATTGGCGGCGAAGGCAAGGGTGTACGGCCCATGCAGGCACTGCTCATGAGCTTGGCCGGGTGCAGCAGCATTGACGTTGTCACCCTTTTGAAAAAAATGCGGCAGCCCCTGGAAGACATTCGGGTGGAGGTGAGCGGCGAGCGGGTGGACGAGGTGCCAGCCGTTTTCAAAAAAATCCACATGAAGTTCATTTTGAAGGGCGATTTGGACACGGAAAAAGTGAAAAAGGCCATCGGCATGTCGGTTGAAAAATACTGCTCGGTGGGGAGGATGCTGGACAAAACGGCGGAAATCACTTGGGGCGTTGAAATTGAAAAAGCCGAGCAATAGACTGAAAATCATGCTTTTATGTCAAAACAAAAAATAACAGTGCTGGGACTGGAAATCGTTGTTGAGCGGTTCGACAGCGAGGACTATATTTCCCTGACGGATATTGCGAAGCAAACACCAAGGCCGACTGCTGAATCAATACGGGACTGGATTCGCAACTCCGCTACCTTGTTGTTCCTGCAAAGTTGAGAGTACCTCCATTACCCTGATTTTAAAGTGGGGCAAATGCCCCACTTTAAAAATTTTGGGGTGCCATAAACGCACATAACTTTTCAATGGCAAAGCAAAAAATCGAGATAAAAGGCATTGCAGTTAGGGTCGAAGATACCAAACGTGGAAATTATTACTCCTTGACCGACCTTGCACAGGGCGGAGAGGGCGAGGTGAGTGAGGTTATACGGCGATGGCTTCGTGCGCAAAAAACAGTGGACTTTCTTGGGGTTTGGGAAGAAGTACACAACCCCGATTTTAATCTGTCCCAAATGGGACAGATTAAAATGAACCTCTCACGCGAGAATTTCTACATTTCCGTAAATAAATGGGCAGAAATGACTGGGGCGATTGGCATCGAAGCCAGAGCTGGTAGGTATGGAGGCACTTATGCCCACCCAGACATCGCACTGCATTTTGCCAATTGGCTCAGCCCTGAGTTTTATGTCTATCTAATCAAAGAATTTCAGAGACTAAAAGATGATGAGGCCGAGCGCTTGGGCCTGACCTGGAACCTGCGGCGGGAACTGGCCAAGGCGAATTACCCCATCCACACCGAGGCCGTGCGCACCAACCTCGTGCCGATGATGGATTGGAACACGAAGCGGGAGGGCATGCACTTCGCCAATGAGGCCGACCTGCTGAACCTCGCTGTGTTCGGCACCACGGCCAAGCAGTGGCGGGAGGCCAACCCCGATGCCAAGGGCAATATCCGGGACGCTGCGACCGAACAGGAACTGCAAGTTTTGTCGAACATGGAAAGCGCCAATGCCCTGCTGATTGACAATGGGTTTAACAAGGAGGAACGTTTTGCCATACTATCGAAACGAGCGGCACGGGAACTGGACATTTTGGGGGAGGTGAAGGCTGCGAAGGACTTGAAAAAATTGAGATAATTACGATTTACCATGTGACAGGATGGTTACACGGATTGGGCGGATTTGGCGGATTGAAACGGATTTTTTTGATTGCCTTCGGCAATCTTTTGGGCGGATTTTTTCACCATTAAATACTCATACTATGCTACTACATGAAGAACTTACCAAACAGATTTTGGCTGCTTTTTACGAAGTTTACAACGAATTGGGCTACGGCTTCTCGGAACGTGTTTATCAAAATTCGCTTTACATCGAATTGCAGGAAAGGGGATTCGATGTTGTTGCCCAACAGAAGTGCGAAGTGTATTACAAAAAACGGAACGTCGGGGATTACTTCACCGATTTGACCGTAAACAACTTGGTCATACTGGAGCTTAAAGCCTGCGAAACCATTGTCGAAGGGCATAAAACCCAGCTCCGAAACTACCTTCGAGCCACCACTTTGGAAGTCGGGTTGGTGCTAAACTTTGGTCCAGAACCTCAATTTTCCCGAAGAATTTTCACCAACGACAAAAAGAAGCTACCGAAAAAGTGATTGCCGAAGGCAATCAAAAATCCGTTTTCATCCGCCCAATCCGCCCAATCCGTGCAACCATCCTGTAATGCGGGAAGTCACGGATGAGCGGCTTGGGACTCAAAAATCATACGTGAATTTCGAAACCATCGCCATCCGCACCCAAACCGACCGCACCCAGCACCGGGAGCACAGCACGCCCATTTTCCCCACCTCAAGCTTCGTCTTCGACGACGCCGAGCAAATGCGGGCGCTCTTCGCCGACGAGCAGGAGGGCAATATCTACAGCCGTTTCACGAACCCCAGCGTGCGGGAGTTCGAGGAAAAAATGGCGCTGCTCGAAGGTGTGGAAGATGCCGTGGCCACGGCGACGGGCATGGCCGCCGTCTTCGCCTCCTTCCTCGCCTTCCTGAAATCGGGCGACCACTTGCTGGCCTCGAAGGCGGTCTTCGGCTCAAGCTACACCATCATCACGCAGTACCTGCCCAAATGGGGCATCAGCTTCGATTGGCTGCCGACCGACACGGCGCAGTGGCAGGCTTTGGTGAAGCCCAACACCAAAATGCTCTTCCTCGAAACACCCTCCAACCCCGGCCTCGACGTGATTGACCTTGCCTTCACCGGGCAGTTCTGCAAACACAACTCCTTGATTTTCAATATAGATAACTGCTTCGCAACGCCCTACCTCCAACAGCCCGCCCGCTTCGGGGCCGACCTCATCTCGCACTCCGCTACCAAGTGGATAGACGGGCAAGGGCGGGTCTTAGGCGGCGTGGTAGCGGGCAACAAGGCACTGATTGCCGAAGTGAAAAAGCTCTGCCGCAGCACGGGGCCGTCGCTCTCGCCGTTCAACGCCTGGGTGCTGTCAAAAAGCCTTGAAACACTGGCCGTCCGCATGGACCGGCATTGCGAGAACGCCCTTTTGCTTGCGCAATTTTTGGAGCAAAACGGGGGGTCATCTACCCCTTCCTCGACTCGCACCCGATGTCAGCCGTTGCGAAGCAACAAATGAAAAAAGGCGGCGGCATCGTGGCCTTTGAAATAAAGGGCGGACTGGAGCAGGGCCGCCGTTTTTTGAACAGCGTCGAAATGTGCTCGCTCAGCGCCAATCTCGGCGATACGCGCAGCATCGTAACGCACCCGGCCAGCACGACCCATGCCAAACTGACCGAACAGGCCCGGCAGGACGTGGGCATCACGAACAGTTTGGTGCGGGTGAGCGTGGGTTTGGAGCATATTGACGATATTGTCAAGGACATTGATAACGCTTTGAAAATCAGCGCTTTGTAATCTATTTCGCTTTTGATTTTGGAAAAACCTATTTTTGTAAAAAATCGGGACAAATGATAGTTGAGGCAAAATATCCAACCACCAATCTTGAGCGGCTCGAACTCGGCCCGGACATCGTGCGCTACCCTGCACCATGGTCAGAGTACCTTGATTTGCTGAAAGATTGCGAGTACCAAATTGAATATGACAACCACGAAATCATACTTATGAGCATTGCATCCGACCCCCACGAGGTGATAATTCTAAACCTTGGCACACGTCTCAATTTAGCCTTGGACGATGAACCTGATATGGCCACACGAGGCAGCAACCGCCACGTTTTTATCCCTGAATTTCAAAAGGATTATGCGCCGGATTTGCATGTGGTGAAGGGCGAGCCGCAAATCCACCTGCTCCGCAAAGGCTTGACAGCCAACCTGAACCCCTGGCTGGTGGTGGAGGTGCTTTCACCGAGCACTTATGTGCGGGATATGAACGAGAAACTGCCCGCCTACAAGAAGATCAGCTCGCTGCGCCATATCGTCTATGTTTATCAAGACCGCCCATTGGTGACCATTTACAGCCGAATTGGGGAGACTTCCGTTTGGGAAAACACCGACTTCGATCGATTGGAGGACAAGTTTGAGGTCGTTGGCAAGCCCATTTTACTGAAAGACGTTTACAAAAAAGTCATTTTCCCGGAGCCGAAAAACGGCAAACGAAAATGAGGCACAACGCAGGCAGGGTTTTGAACCCTGCCTGCGTTTTCAACCACTATGCAGCAAACAACCTACACCATACCCGTCGAAATCCCCAACCTACAATTTTACCACTCCCCCCACCCCTTCCCGCTGGAAGCTGGCGGCGTTTTGCCAGAACTGACCATTGCCTACCACACCTACGGCACGCTGAATGCCGAGCGGAACAACGTCATCTGGGTCTGCCATGCGCTCACCGCCAATTCCAATGTAGCGGACTGGTGGGCGGGCCTGTTCGGGCCGGGCAATGTCTTTGACCCGGAGCGGTATTTTATCGTTTGTGCCAATATCATTGGCTCCTGCTACGGCAGCACGGGGCCTCGCAGCATCAACCCTGAAACAGGCAAGGCGTACGGCTTGGACTTCCCGCTGGTAACAATTCGGGACTGGGCGCAGGCGCATGATTTGCTCCGCAAACACCTTGATATTCAGGAAATTGCGCTCTGCATCGGCGGCTCGTGCGGCGGGCATCAAGTGCTGGAAATGGCCTACCTATTGCGCCAGCGCATCAAAAAAATGGCGCTTTTGGTGACGAGCGCACGGGAGACCGCCTGGGCCATAGCCATTCACGAGGCACAGCGAATGGCCATGCAGGCCGACCCCAGTTTTTACGAAGACAATGACAAAGGCGGCGCAGCCGGAATGCGAGCCGCAAGGGGAATGGGGTTGGTCACCTACCGCACTTTTGAGGCGTACCAAAATGGGCAGACCGACACCGATGATAAGTTAAATGATTTAAAATCAACCAGTTATATCCAACACCAAGGCAAGAAATTGGAACAGCGGTTTTATGCACAGTGCTATTGGTTCTTGTCAAAAGCGCTCGATTCGCATCACATCGGACGGGCGCGGGGCGGCGCTGCCGCGGCATTGACCGAAATGGACATTCCCGCCTTGGTGCTCTCCATTGATTCCGATTTGTTGATACCGCCGAGCGAACAGCGGTTCCTCGCCGAGCATCTGCCAAAAGCGGAATTCGTCATGCTGGAATCAGCGTATGGGCACGACGGTTTTTTGATTGAAACGGAAAGTATTGGTGGGATTTTAATGGAATTTCTTGGGCTTTCAAATTAGATACGCGAGGAGGATGGCACACGGATTGGACAGATGCGACTGATATTCACAGATTAAATCAGTGCTCATCCGCCAAATCCGTCCAATCCGTGTGCCATCCTCCTCGCGAGAAAATAGTTAAACAGCGAATCCCACCAACGCCGCATCCTTCGTCTCCAACAGCGAACTCCCCATCAGGTACTCGTCCACCTTGCGGGCGCACTCCCGCCCCTCGCTGATGGCCCAAACGACGAGCGACTGCCCACGCCGCATATCGCCTGCGGCAAATACCTTGGAAATCGTGGTCTGATACGTGCGCTCCGAGGCCCGTACATTGCCGACGCCCGTGGTTTCCACACCAAGCTGGTCGAGCATCCCTTCTTTTTGTGGGTAGAGAAAGCCCATCGCCAACAGCGCCAGTTGGCAGGGGATTTCCCGCTCAGAGCCGGGCACTTCCGCAAAGCTCGCCGGGCGGCCATCCTTTGCGCCAGTCCATTGAATATCAACGACTTGCAGTGCTCGTAGCTTGCCATTTTCATCGCCCAAAAACGCTTTCGTCAAAATGGCAAATTGCCGTTCGCAGCCCTCCTCGTGCGAGGTCGTGGTCTTGTAAACCATCGGGTAGGTCGGCCAAGGCATGTTCGGCGTGCGCTCCAGCGGTGGCGTTGGCATCAGTTCGAGCTGCGTAACAGTGACAGCCCCTTGCCGATTGGACGTGCCCACGCAGTCGCTGCCCGTATCGCCCCCACCGATGACAACGACGTGTTTGCCGGAGGCCAAAATCTCGCCCCCTGCCCCGACTGCCGACTGTGGACTGCCGGACTGAAGACTCACCCGCTTATTCTGTTGTTTCAAAAAATCCATCGCAAAATGGACGCCGTCCAGCTCCCGGCCAGGCACGGTCAAGTCCCTCGGAATGGTGGAACCACCCGCCAGCACGATGGCATGGAACTCCCGGAGCAGGTCGCCAACGGGGACATTCACGCCCACGTTTGCGTTGCAACGGAACACGATTCCCTCTTCCTCCATCAGCCGGATGCGGCGGTCAACGACCGATTTTTCCAGCTTGAAATCGGGGATGCCGTAGCGGAGCAGCCCGCCGGGTGCGTCGTCCCGTTCGAAGACGGTGACCGAGTGCCCGGCGCTGTTGAGTTGCGCAGCGGCAGCCAACCCAGCCGGGCCGGAGCCGACCACAGCGACTTTTTTGCCCGTGCGGACAATGTGCTGCTTGGCCTGCACATAGCCCCTTTCAAAGGCGATTTCGACGATATGCCGCTCGATTTCCTCGATGGCCACGGGTGGCTGGTTGATGCCCAGCACGCAGGCGCTCTCGCAGGGTGCGGGACAGATGCGCCCCGTGAACTCTGGGAAATTGTTCGTACTGGCCAGAATCTCATACGCCTCGTCGAACTTGCCCCGATACACGGCGTCGTTGAACTCTGGGATGATATTGCCCAGCGGGCAGCCGTTGTGGCAGAACGGGATGCCACAGTCCATGCAGCGGCTGGCCTGCTTGTTGAGGTCGGCGGCGCTGTACTGCTGCACGAACTCGCCGTAGTGCTGCAGCCTGTTTTCCACGGCTTCCTTGGCGGGAAGCTGGCGGGTATTTTCTAAAAATCCGGTTGGTTTGCCCATTGGATGAGGGTTGATTTAAGTGAAAACAATCTGGTGGGCAGTGGTTGGGCGGATAATTTGGTGAAAATGTTAGGGGTATTTTTTACAAGTTTAAAATCCAGTCACAAATCGCTGTTAACTGTTCCTCCTTGGTCAAATTGGCAGCATTGCTCAAGCTGCCTATTTCAAATTGTTTGAAAATCTCAGAC